>NZ_JBFAJA010000037.1:0-77628 GCF_040654975.1 Dactylosporangium sp. NPDC050588
CTGCCCCGAACCTGCCACATGATGACCGGGCCGAGCCGCTCCGCTGCCCGGTCATGCCGGCAGCTCCTCTCGCCCGAAGAGCCCGGCCGGCCGGAAGAGCAGGACCAGGGCCATGACCAGGAAGATGAGGGTCTGCGCGAGCAGCGCCGGCCCGTAGGCCTCGCTCCACGCCTGCAGCAGGCCGATCGCGAAACCCGCGGCGACGCTGCCGAAGACCGAGCCGAGGCCGCCGATGACGACGACCGCGAAGACGCCGATGATCAGGTCGGCGCCCATGAGCGGGTTCACCGCCCGCATCGGCGCGGCGAGCACCCCGGCGAGGGCCGCGAGGGCGACGCCGAAGCCGAAGACGGGCGCGATCCACCGCCCGACGTCGATGCCGAGGGCTCGGGTCAGCTCGGGGCGTTCGGTGGCGGCCCGCACGACGGTGCCGACCCGGGTGCGGGTCAGCAGCCACCACACGGCGACGCACAGCAGCACGGCCACGCCGAACACGAACACCCGGTAGGCCGGGAAGTCGAAGAGCCCGAGGTCGACGGTCCCCCGCAGCCCGGCCGGCGCGCCGTAGGGGTTGGACTGCGAGCCGTACCGCGACTTCACCACGTCCTGCAGCATGAGCGTGAGCCCGAACGTGAGCAGGAAGTTGTACAGCGGGTCCAGAGCGGACAGCCGGCGGATCAGCCCGCGCTCCAGCAGGATCCCGAGCAGGCCGAGCACCAGCGGCACCGCGAGCAGCGCCCACCAGAAGGAGATCCCGGCCTCGGCGAGCAGCACGTAGGCGCCGAACGCGCCGAGCATGTAGAACGCGCCGTGGGCGAAGTTCACCACCCGCAGCATGCCGAAGATGACCGACAGGCCGAGGGCGAGCAACGCGTAGAAGCTGCCCCCGACCAGTCCGTTGAACGTGTGGGTGAGGAAACCCATCGGACTAGAGCTTGCAGTCGGCCGACGGGGCGCGGAACGCCTCCTGGGCGGGGATCGTCTTGACGATCTGCTCGTAGTCCCAGGGCTCCTTGACCTCGCTCGCCGGCTTCACCTTGGCGAGGTAGGCGTCGTGCACGACCCGGTGGTCGGCGGCGCGGAACTCCCCGTTGCGGAGGAAGAAGTCGTTGGCCTTCTTGCCTTCCAGCTGCTTCACCACGGCGTCGGCGTCGTCGGTACCGGCGGCCTGCACGGCCTCCAGGTACTGCATCGCCGCGGAGTAGTTGGCGGCGTGGGCGAACGTGGGCCGCTGGCCGCCGGCGCGGGCGGAGAACTTGTCGGCCCAGGCGCGGTTCTCGGCGTCGAAGTTCCAGTACCAGGCGTCGGTGAACGTCGTGCCCGCGAGCGCGTCCGGGGTGAGCGAGTGGATGTCGGTCAGGAACATGAGCCCGACGGCGAGCCCGACGCCCTTGTCCCGCAGCTTGAACTCGTTGTACTGCTTGACCAGGTTCACCAGGTCGGCGCCGGCCTGCATGGTGCCGAGCACGTCGGGCTTCGGGTTGAGCGTCGGCGCCTTGAGCAGGAACGTGGAGAAGTTGTCGTTGGGGAACGGGGTCGGGTCGCTCGCCACGACGCTGCCGCCGCCCTTGGCGATCGCGGCCTTGAAGGACTTCTCCATGTCCTGGCCGAAGGCGTAGTCGGGGTAGACGATGTACCAGTTCTTCGCGCCCGCCTGGGTGGTCGCGGTGCCGGTGCCGTTGGCGAGCATCGCGGTGTCGTAGGCGTAGTGGAAGGTGTACTTGTTGCAGGACTTCCCGGTCAGGTCGGTGGTCGCGCCGGAGATGTTGAAGTAGAGCTTCTTGCTCGCCTTGGCGACGTCGGCGACCTTCAGCGCGGCCGAGGACGTCGGCACGTCGAGGATCGCGTCGACGCCGAGCCGGTCGTACATCTCCGCGGCGCGGGTGTTCGCCACGTCGGGCTTGTTCTGGTGGTCGGCGGTCTCCACGGTGATGTTCTTCGTGATCGCCTTGTCGCCGTACTTGGCCTTGAAGTCCTCGATCGCCATGTTCACGGCCACCACCGAGTTCTTGCCCGACAGCTGCGCGTAAACGCCGGACTGGTCGTTGAGGACGCCGAGGACGAGCTTGTCGCCGGTGAGCTTCGAGCTCCCGCCGGAGCGGGGTCCA
This sequence comes from Dactylosporangium sp. NPDC050588, assembly GCF_040654975.1. Classification (NCBI taxonomy): domain Bacteria; kingdom Bacillati; phylum Actinomycetota; class Actinomycetes; order Micromonosporales; family Micromonosporaceae; genus Dactylosporangium; species Dactylosporangium sp. NPDC050588. Next base: position 2,109 of record NZ_JBFAJA010000037.1, read on the forward strand.
CCGCCGCCGCAGCCCGACAGGGCGACACAGAGGGCGGCACCGGCCGCGATCGCTTTTCTCATTGATATTTCTCCTAGATCCCGAGGTGTGCGAGGAGTTCGGCCTCGCGGGACTGGATGTCGGTGTTGTCGAAAGCGCCGACGATCCGCCCCTCGGCGAGGAGGTAGTGGCGGTCGGCGACCGTGGTGGCGAAGTGCAGGTTCTGCTCGACGAGCAGGACGGTGACGCCGTGCTCCTTGGCCCGGCGCAGGATCTCGCCGACCTGCTGGACCAGCAGCGGGGAGAGCCCCTCGGTGGGTTCGTCGCAGAGCAGGACGGTGGCGCCCATCCGCAGCACGCGGGCGAGGGCCAGCATCTGCTGCTCGCCGCCGGAGAGCTTGGTGGCCGGGCTGGAGCGCCGGGTGTACAGCGCCGGGAACGCCTCGTGGACCTGCTCCAGGCTCCACGGGGCCGGCCCGACGACCGGTGGGAGGGTGAGGTGCTCGGCGACGGTCAGCGTGGCGTAGGCGCCGCGGTCGTCGGGCACCCAGCCGAGGCCGCGGCGGGCCCGCTGGTGGACCTTGCGGGCGGTGACGTCCTCGTCGGCGAGCCGGACGGTGCCGGACTGCGCGGTGTGCAGCCCCATGACGCAGCGCAGCAGCGTGGTCTTGCCGGCGCCGTTGCGCCCGCAGAGGGTGACGACCTCGCCCCGCTGCACAGACAGGTCGACGTCGCGCAGGACCTGCGCCTCGCCGTACCACGCCGAGAGACCGTCAATGTGCAACATCGGAGCTCCCCAGATAGGCCTCGATCACCCGCGGATCGGTGCGGACCTGCTCATAGGGGCCCTCGACGAGGACCCGGCCGGCCTGCAGGACCGTGACGGTGTCGGCGAGCCGGCCGACGACGCGCATGTTGTGCTCGACCAGCACCACCGTCCGGCCGTCCCGGACGGCCGCGATGAGCTCGACGGTGCGGTCGACGTCCTCCAGGCCCATCCCGGCGGTCGGCTCGTCCAGCAGCAGCACCTTCGGGTCCAGCGCGAGCGCGATCGCCAGCTCGAGGGCCCGTTTGCGCCCGTACGCCAGGCTGCCGGCCAGGGTCTCCCCCGCGTCGCCGAGGCCGACCAGGTCGAGCAGCTCGCCGGCGCGGGCCGAGAAGCGGTCCAGGAGCCGGTGGCTGCGCCAGAACGACCAGCCGAGCCCCGTCGCGCTCTGCAGGGCCAGCTCGACGTGGGTCCGCACGGTCTGCTGCGGGAAGAGGCTGGTGATCTGGAAGGAGCGGGCGACGCCGAGGCGGGCGACCCGCTCCGGCGGGAGCCCGGTGATGTCGTGACCGCCGAGCTCGATCCGCCCGGCGGTCGGTGCGAGAAACCCGGTGAGCAGGTTGAACAGCGTCGTCTTGCCGGCGCCGTTGGGTCCGACGAGCGCGTGCACGCTGCCGGCGGCGACGGTGAGGTCGACCGCGTCGACGGCCCGGAAGCCGCGGAAGTCACGGGTGAGACCGCGCGCTGTCAGGGCGGGACCGTCCATCGGGGGACACACCTCCTCATGGCGGTGGGCGGGTGGCGGTCACATGTGGCCCGCCGTTGCGGCGAACGCTATGACCGGCGCCACACCCAGGCCATGGAGGCGATCCATACATTTGCCCGTGTGAGCGTGTGCCCGTACCCCACACAAAAAAGACACCGGTCGATTCGATGGTGATCGAATCGACCGGTGCCCGTGGGGACCGCTCATCGGCGGTCCGGTATCCACCTCGCAAGGGGTCCGAGGCGGGTCCGCAGGCCGGCGAGGCCGCCGGGGAAGAAGTACACGGCGAGGATGAAGACCGTGCCGAGCACGAACAGCGGCTGCGACAGCGGCCCGCTCAGCACGCCCGGCAGGTTGTCGACGGCGTCGGAGCGGCCGAACGCGACGAGCCGGTAGTCGAGGTACGTGAAGAGCATGCCGCCGATCAGCGGGCCCCACCGGGTGCCGGGGCCGCCGAGCACGACCATGACGAGCAGCGTCAGCGTCTGGTCGGACGCCGCCACGTGCGGGGTGGCGCCGCCGATCAGCAGCGCGTACATGGCACCGGCGAGGCCGGCGAGCCCACCCGCGACGGTGAACGCGAACAGCTTGTACCGGTACGGGTCGAGGCCGAGCACGCCGACGCGGCGCTCGTCGTCGCGGATCGCGGCGAGCACCCGCCCGGCGGGCGCGTCGGCGATGGCGTGCACGACCAGGACGGTGACGACGGCGACGCCCACCGCGAGCCAGTACAGGTTCACGGTGTTGGTGACGCCGACGAGCGCGTCGGGCACGCCCGACGTGTCCATCGGCAGGCCCTCCTCGCCACCGGTCTGCCCGCCCGGGTCGCGCCCGATGGTGATCGCGCCGACCTGCGCGAAGGCGAGGGTGACCATGGCGAAGGCGATGCCGTTGGTGCGCAGCGCGATCGCCCCGAGCGCCGCGGCGATCGCGGCGGTGCCGACGACGGCGAGGAGCACGGCCTGCCACAGCGGGAAGCCCGCCTTGGTGACGAGGACGTCGGTGCCGTAGACGCCGGCGGCGAAGTAGAGCGCGTGACCGAAGGACAGCAGCCCGGTGCGCCCGAAGAGCAGGTCGTAGCCGGTGGCGAGGGCGCCGAACACCAGGCACAGCGCGAGCAGCTGCAGGGTGCCGGGCTTGTTGATCGCCGCGTCGAACACGCCCGGGATGGAGATCGACCAGTACGGCAGCGCGATGAGCACGGCCAGGAAGACGAGCGGCCCGAACCGGGCGGGGTGCCACTTCCGGCGCGGCTTCGGCACGGTGCCGCCAGGGGTCACCGCGGTGTCCGTCATCATGAGGTGGCGACCTTTCCGGTGATGCCCTGCGGGCGGACGAGCAGCACGATCGCCAGGAGCGCGACGACACAGATGTCGCCGAGCCCCGGTGAGGTGTAGTTGACGAACTGCTGCAGCAGCCCGACGGCGACGGCGGCGTAGGCGGCACCGACCACCGAGCCCATCCCGCCGATGACGACGACGATGAAGCCGAAGATGAGCAGCGAGCTGCCGCCGGTCGGGGAGATCGAGCCGGCGTAGACACCGCCGAGCGCGCCGGCGAGCGCGGCGGCGGCGCCCCCGATCGCGAAGACGAGCGTGAACGCGCGGCGCACGTCGATGCCGAGCGCGGTGACCATGGACCGGTCCTCGACACCGGCGCGGATGACCAGGCCGATGCGGGTGTACTTGAGGAACGCGAGCAGGCCGGCGAGGACCACGGCGGCCGCGCCGATGAGCAGGAAGCGGTCGTTGGGGACGCGCGCGCCGGCGATCTCGGTCAGCTCCTGCGTCCACTGCGGCCGCGGGTAGGTCCGCGGGTCCGCGCCCCAGGACGCCTGCAGCAGCGCCACGCCGGCCAGCGACAGCCCGACGGTGACGAGGACCTGCTCGATGGTGCGCGAGTACAGCGGCCGGATCAGCACCAGCTCGACGAGCGCGGCGACGACCGTGCCGCAGACGACGCCGAACACGACGGCGAGGACGAAGCCCCACCCGGAGGCCCCGGCGCCGGGAAGGTTGCCGGAGGCCCACCAGGTGCCGTACGCGCCGACGGACAGGAACAGCCCGTGCGCGAAGTTGAGCACGTCGGCGAGCCCGAAGACCAGCGCGAGACCGGACGCGACGAGGAAGTACAGGGCGGCGAGACCCAGCCCGGTCAAGGTCAACAGCACAAACGTGCTCATGCGTGCTCCCCCTTGCCGACGCCGAGCAGCGCCTTGGTCTTCTCGGTGTAGTCGAGCAGGTCGCCGGCCCCGCCGGTGTACGCGACGCGGCCGTTGGCGATGACGACGGCGTGCCGGGCCATCCGGCGCACCACCGCCAGGTTCTGCTCGACGAGCAGCATCGGCACGACGGCGGCGACGGCCTCCAGCGCGGCGGCGACCTCGGTGACGACCTTCGGGGCGAGGCCCTTCGTCGGCTCGTCGATGAGCAGCAGCCGGTTGGGGTTGAGCAGGACCCGGCCGATCGCCAGCATCTGCTGCTGGCCGCCGGACAGGGTGCCGGCCCGCTGCCGGGCCCGCTTGCGCAGCTCCGGGAAGAGGCCGTGGACGGTCTCGTAGTCGGGGGCCGTGCCGGCGCGCTCGGCGAGCCGCAGGTTCTCCGCGACGGTGAGCCCGGCGAAGACGCCGCGGTCCTCGGGCACGTAGCCGAGGCCCTGCCGGACCAGCCGGAACGTGGGCTGCCGCAGGATGCTGCCGCCGGCGAAGCCGACCCGGCCGGTGATCTCCGCGGCGCGCGGCATGAGCCCGAGCACGGCCTTGAGCGTGGTGGTCTTGCCGACGCCGTTGCGGCCGAGCAGCGCGGTGACGCCCTGCGGCTGCACGGAGAACGTGACGCCCTGCAGGATGTGCGACCCGCCCACCTTGACCGACAATTCCGAAATATCGAGAATGGCGGTCACGGTGCCACCTTCCCGGACATGTCCGCTGCGCGAACATGTCCGACATTTCGGTTATGTCGGGGAGCGAAGCGAGTCGACACAACCGAGCTCAGAGGATGTCTCACAGCTTCTCCCCCAGGTATGCCTCCTGGACGGTCCGGTCGGCCATGACGACCTCCGGGGTGTCGCAGATGAGCAGGGCGCCGTGGTGCATGACGGCCACCCGGTCCGCCAGGTCGAGCACGACGTCCATGTGGTGCTCCACCATGAGGACGCTGCGCCGCTCGTCGCGGGTCAGCGTCTTGATCAGCGCGACCAGCCCCGGGACGTCCTCGGCGCTGACGCCGGCCATCGGCTCGTCCAGCAGCAGCACCTTCGGCTCGCCGGCGAGCAGCAGCGCGATCTCCAGCTTGCGCTTCTCGCCGTGGGCCAGGGTGCCGGCCAGGGTCCGGGCCCGGTGGTCGAGCCCGACCCGCCACAGCACCCGGGCGGCCCGCTCGGCGATGTCCTTGTCGGACCCCGGCAGCGGGAAGGGCCGGATCGACCCGCCGCGGCGGGCCTGGACGGCGAGCCGCACGTTCTGCTCGACGGTGAGCGAACCGAACACCGACGAGGACTGGAAGGTGCGGCCGAGGCCGCGGCGGGCCCGGCGGTGCGGCGCGAGCCGCGTGACGTCGTGCCCGGCGAGCGTGACCGAGCCGTCCGTCGGCTTGCGCAGTCCGGAGATCAGGTTGAACAGCGACGTCTTGCCGGCGCCGTTGGGGCCGATGACGGCGAGGAACTCGCCCTCGGCCAGGTCGATCGACACGTGGTCGACGATCGCGACCTCGCCGATCTTCCAGGTCAGCCGCCTGGTGGACAGCAGGCCGGTGGCCGGGGCGTCAACCACCCCGGCCGCCGGTGCGTTGCTTCGGGGGAACAAACCTCAGCCCTTCATCTGCACGACCGGCGGGGCCGCGTCGGCCGGGTCGATCGCCTTGACGAGCTCCGGCTTCAGGTCGGCGCCGGAGCCGGAGAACTTGCCCTGGAACATCGGCTGCAGCAGGGCGTGGTCCTCCTTGCGGACCGTCAGCTTGCCCTTGACGCCGTCGAAGCTCCAGCCCTCGAGCGCGGTGACCATCTTGTCGGCGTCGTCGCCGCCCTCGCCGGCCGCCCGCACGACCATCTGCGCGGCGGTGAAGCCGTCCGGGTGGAACAGGTCGACCTTGCCGCCCTCGACACCCTTGCGCAGTGCGGTGGTGGCCTCGTTGTCGCTGGCGCCGTCGAAGTAGTGCGCGAGCAGCGACAGCTTGCTGCCGGCCGCGCCGAACGTGGCCCACGAGGCGCGCTGGTCGATGCCGGTGACGACCATGGTCGAGCCGAGCACGCCCTGCTGGTCGAGGGCCTGCCACATGGCGGGGGCGGTGGTGCCGGCCCACGCCACGAAGATCATGTCGGCCTTGGCGCCCTTCGCCTGGGCGGCGAAGCCGGTGAACTCGGTCGCGCTGGCCGGGACGAACAGGTTGTCGACGGTCGCGCCGGCGCCGCCGATGACGGCCTTGACCGCGTCGGCGTTGGACTTGCCGAAGGTGCCCTCCTGCGCGAACACGAGGACCTTCTTGCCCGTGGGCGACGGCAGGTAGGACTTCGCCGCGAGGACGTCCTGGTAGGACTGGCGGCCGGAGCGGAAGGTGTACTTGTTGACGCCGGTGACCGCGTCGGACGCGGCCGGCCCGGAGATGAAGAGCACCTTGTTCTGCGCGGCGAGCGGCGCGACCTGGCCGGCGACGGCCGAGCCGGTGCTGCCGGCGATGATCTTGTATCCCTGGCCGATGAGGTCCTTGGCGGCGGAGACGGCCTTCGCCGGGTCACCCGCGTCGTCGACCTCCTTGACCTCGACCGGGCGGTTGCCGACCTTGCCGGTGCCCTTGGTCGCGAAGGCGAGGCCCGCCTTCCAGCCCTCGATGTACTGCTTGCCGTAGCCGGCGAGGGCGCCGGTCTGCGAGTAGACGAGGCCGACCTTGATGGGGGTGCCGTCCTTCGCCGGCTCCTGCGCCGCTTCCTGGGGGCTGCTGCACGCCGCCGTGAACGTCGCCGCGATGCCCAACCCGAGCGCCGCGAACAGTACCCGCCGCGGCGCAGTCGTCTGCCGAATCACGCTTCCTCCGTGTGAACGCCTTGTTAAGGCCAGCGCCTGCTGGCGGTGTTCGCACACGCTAGGAGTGGCGCAGGGCACCGAGCTATGTGGGCGCACCACACAAGTCGGGCGGGTTGCCCGGTTCGATGCCCTACGAGACGGCCACGAGGTCGAGGAACGCCCCCAACATCGGCAGAAACACCGGCGAGTGGTCACGCTCGGTGACGAAGAGCATGTGGTCGGCGCCGGGGAGGACGGCGACACAGTTGCGCCCGCGGTGCAGCCCGGAGAGGCGCTCGGCGAGGACCGCGACGCTGCGCTCGACGGGCACGAGCTCGTCGGCGGCGCCGAACAGGGCGAGGATCGGGCAGCGCAGGTGCGGGACGACCGCGGCGGGGTCGAAGCTCAGCGCCCGGGCGAAGAACGCGAGGGTCTCCACGGTGTCGTACGGCGCGGCCGCGACCACGTCGTGCCACTCGCGGCCGGCGAGCCGGCGCTGCGCGTCGAGGACCTGGGCGGGCGGGTCGCCGACGGCGAGCCTGGCGGCGCGCTCGTCGACCCAGCGCATCGCCTCGTCGACGACGGCGGGCGGGTGCCCGCCGCGGCGCAGCGCCCGCTCGATGCGGACGCGCTCCTGCTCGGCGATGCCGACGGCCGGCCCGGACACGGTGATCACGAAGTCGACGGCCTCCGGCCGTCCGCTGGCGGCGAGGAGGGAGATCCAGCCGCCCTGGCTGTAGCCGATGAGGCCGACCCGCTCGACGCCGGTCTCGGCGCGCAGGGCGGCGACGGCGGCGAGGGCCTCGGCGGCCCGGTCGGCGAAGCTCTGCGCCCACCAGCCGGCCGGCTTGTCGTGCCGCAGCGTGGCCACCCCGCGCCCGGCCAGCCAGCCGGGAATGCCGACCCAGTCGTGCCGCGTGGCGGGTCCGGAGCCGTCGATCAGCACCAGACCGGCCCTGGGCGCGTCCGGCGGCACAGTGAGGATCGCTTGCAGGTCGCCGACCGTAAGGTCCCGTTCAGGCATGAGGCCCTCCCCACGCTGAACATAACAGCGCGGGGAGGGCCATCGACGACTGCCTAGGGCTTCTTGGCCGTCGGCGTCGACTGGTACGACTTGAGCAGGTCCATCTTCGCCTGGTCGATCGTCTTCCAGTCGTCCTTCAGGACCCCGCCGGTGTCGCCGGAGTTGGGGTTCCAGGACCAGTACGTGTAGCTGAACCCGTTCTCCTTCATGTAGGAGATGAGGTGCCGCTGCCAGATGCCTTCGAGGTCCTTGTTGCCCTGGGCGTCCTTCTCCGCGACGGAGCGGCCGCCGAACTCGCCCATCAGGACCGGGGCCACGTTGTTCTTGACGAGGTGGCCGAACTGCTTGTCCCACAGCGCCGGCATGTTGGCCGGGAACGCGGGGTCGGTGAACCAGCGCTGCGACCACACCTTGGGGCTGTAGTCGTGCGCGGAGTACACCAGCTTCGACTGGTCCTTGAGCCGGACCGGGTCCTTGGCCGCGCCCTGGAGGTTGCCGCCCCACCAGTACCCGTCGCCGTCGTAGGACTCGATGCCCTCCACGACGATCAGCCAGTCGGGGTTCTCGGCCAGGATGGCGTTGCCGGCCCGCTCCGCGGCGGCCCGCCAGTCGGTCTTGTCGCCGCCGGTGCCCCAGGTGGCCTCGCCGTGCGGCTCGTTGTGCAGGTCGGCGCCGACGACGAGTGGGTTGTCACGGTAATGCTTCGCGAGCATCTTCCAGTCGGAGATCCACCGCTCCTCGCTGACCTTGTCGGTGTACCAGAGGTTGCTCTGGCCCTGCGAGGTCGGCCGGTGCCGGTCGAGGATGACCATCATCCCGCGCTTGGTGATGCCCTCGACCACCTTGTCCATGATCTGCGGGCCGGTGAGCCCCTGCAGGTCCGGGTTGAGCTTGTAGTCGACGCCGTTGGGCTTCGAGGCGGCGTCGAAGAGCTCGTTGCTGAAGGGCAGGCGCACCGAGTTGAAGCCCTGCGCGGCCATCTGGTCGAGCATGTCGTCCAGGGAGCGGGACCACAGCCCGTGCGGGGCGAACGTGTTGGTCTCCAGGCCGAACCAGTTGACCCCGGTGAAGGTGACCGTCCGCCCGCCGGCGTCGACGATGCGGTTGCCGTTGGTGTGCAGCGGCAGTTGGAGTTGCCGGCCGGCCGCCTTGGCCGGACCGTGCTTCTCTTCGGAGTCGCGCATGACAAGACCACCGGTGGTGACTGCGGCGGCGGCGAGTACAAGAGTGGCGCTGAGCCACACAAGACGGGAACGCTTCAAGACCTGTCCTCACGTACGACGACGTCGGGCAGGTCAAAACATTACGGATTCGGAAATTTCAGGTCAGCGTACCAATGTCCGAAATGCTCGTAGTGCAACTGTAGGAGCGTCCTCATGGCGCAACTGTAGGAGCGTCCCAGTCCGCCGCTCGTACGACGGCCTCCAGCTTCGACCGGGCACCCATCTTCGACAGTAGATGCCGCACGTGGCTGCGGACGGTGGTGTAGCTGATGCTCAGCTCCCTGGCGATGTCGCGGTTGTCCATGCCGGAGGTCATCAGGGAGAGGATCTGCCGCTCCCGCGGGGTCAGGCTGTCCAGCCGCCGGGCGTGCTCCGCGGAGCGGTGCGAGCGCTCCCGCCGCCGTGCGAGCAGCTTCGCCAGCTGGCGGGCCGGCACGAGGATCTCCCCGTCGATCGCCCGGCGCACCGCGTCCGCGACGTCGGCCCCGCCCGCGCTCTTCACCAGGTAGCCGGCGGCGCCGGCCTCCAGCGCCGCGAGGATCACCTCGTCGCTGGTGTCGGCGCTGAGGAACACGATCGCGACGTCGGGCTGGTGCAGCCGCAACGCGGCGACCGCCTCGGGGCCGGTGCCGTCGGGCAGCCAGTAGTCGCACAGCACCACGTCGACCCGCTCGACGTCGGCGAGGTGCTCGACCTCCCCGACGCCGCCGGCGATGGCGACGACCCGCAGCTCGGCGTGCTCGTTGAGCAGCGCGGCGAGGCCTTCGGCGACCACCTGGTGGTCCTCGACGATCAGCACTCGGTAGCGCATCAGGCGGCTCCTTTGGATTGCAGGTCGGCGCCGCGCGGCACCCAGAACGTGACGGTCGTGCCACTGCCGGCGCTGCCCCTGGGCACGCTGCCGATCCGGAACCACCCGCCGGCCAGCGCCGCCCGCTCCCGCATCAGCACCAGCCCGAGGTGCCCCGCCTCGGACTCGAACTCCTCGGCGCCGACCCCGTCGTCGACGACCCGGATCAGGTAGCCGCCGTCCTGCTCGTCGAGGATCACCGTGCACTCGTCGGCGTCGGCGTGCTTGTAGACGTTGGCGACGGCCTCCTGCAGCATCCTGAAGAGCAGGAGCCGGGTGGGCAGCGCCGGTTCGTCCCGCAGCCGGTTGTCCAGGTGTACGGCCAGCGAGTGGTCCTCGGCGAGCCCGTCCAGCAGGTCCCTCGTCGCCGCGGCGAGCCCCTCGCTGGTCAGCTTCGGCGGCCGGAAGTCGAAGATCAGCCGCCGCAGCCGGTCGGCGGCGAGGGCCAGGCTCTCCTCAAGCTTACTGAGCAGCTCCAGGTTGCGGGGGTCGCGCAGGCGGCGGCGCAGGTGCTGCAGCCGCAGCATCGCCGCGGTGATCACCTGCAGGCTGTCGTCGTGCACCCCGGCCGCGATGCGGGCCCGCTCCCGCTCCTGGTTGAGGATGACGTCGCCGAGCGCCTGCTCCTGCGCGGCGCCCTCCTGCTGCAGCCGGGTCACGCGGTGCTCGAGGCTGGACCGGGACAGGCCGCCGGCGCCCTGGTCGTCGACGGCGAGCACGACGAGCCCGCTCGGGTCGCCGGGCAGGGTGCCCAGTCGCACGTCGACCGGCACCTCGGCGCCGCCCGGCAGGCGGATCACCGAGCCGGTGTAGACGGGCTCGTCGCCCGTCTCCGCGCCGAGCGCGGCGCGCGGGTCGCTGACGAACAGCTCCCCGACCCGGCGCCCGACCAGGTCGACGGTGGCCCGGTGGAAGAGCGCCTCGGCGGCGCTGCTGGCGAGCCGGACCACCCCGGCGGCGTCGAGCACGACCAACGCCTCCGGGGCGGCCCGGAATGCCTGCCAGTACACCGGGGCTACTTCTCCAAGTCCTTCGGCAGCACGTACGGCTTCGGCGTCGGGATGTCGACCGGCCCGCCGGAGGAGTCGACCTTGAAGTTGACGGTCGCGGTCGAGCCGCTGAGCTGCCCCCTCAGCTCGAAGATGACACTGTTCTCGGTGTTGCCGGGGATCGTGTACTGCCCGACGGCGCGGGCGGTGCCGGCCTTGTTGACCCGGAACGCGGACACGAGCTCACCCTTCGCGCCCTTGGAGGTCTTCGCGTAGACGTGCACGGCCTCGTTCGGCGCGAACTGCGTGGCGTAGAAGTTGACGACCGTGCCGGGCAGGCCGCCGTAGGCGTTGGTCCGGGCCTGCGGCATGTAGGGCAGGATCGTGAACCCCGTGGACGCCGCCGCCCGGCTCTGCTCGCCGATGAAGACCAACGACTGGGCGCCCTTGAGCTGGTACGGCATGGTGAGCCCGGCGCCCTTGAAGGACCCGGCGCCGTCGGTCGGCACCGCCATGACCGGCTGCCCGCCGGCGGAGTTCAGCCGCACCAGGACCCGCTCGCCCGGCGCGAACCCGGCGCCGGAGAAGGTGATCGACTGGGTCGCCTTCACCGCGTAGGGCGCGAGCTTGATCGACGGGTACAGCCGCAGCACCTGGAACGGCGCGCTCGCCGCCGCCCCACTCGTCTTGCCCACGACCACCAGACTGGTCGTCCCTACCGCCGTGACCCCGACTTTGATCGGCGTCTTACCCACCGAGCCATCCTCGTCGGCCTTGAGGGTGAGGGTGGGGTCACCATTGATCCGCCCCCAGTAGACCAGCAGCTGCTCGCCCGGGGAGAAGCCCTTCACCGTCAGGTTGACGACGTCGCCGGGCTTGCCGACTATGGCGGACAGCGTCGCCTGCCCGGCGCCCTGGGCGACGGCCGCCTCGGCCTTGGCGACCTTGTCGCTGCCGCGCGCCTGTGCGGTCACCTCCATCACGGGCGTGGTCATCTTGGTGGGGAACGAGAAGTTCACCGTGAAGATGCCGTACTTGCCGGCCTTCGCGGTGCCGACCTGGACGGGTTTGGCGCTCTTGGCGGCGCCCTTGGACGGCTGCGCCCCGGACGAGGACGGCCCGAGGAACACGTCGACGACGGACCCCTGGTCGAAGCCGGACCCGCTGGCCGTGACCGAGCCGCCGAGCCGCACCAGGCCGGGGTTCAGCGTGACCATCGGATCGCCGCCACCGTGCACCATGACCCCGTTGAGGTCGACGGTCGGCGCCTTCGGCGCCTTGGTCACCGGCGCCGTCGGCGTGTCGCCGCCACCGCCGCCGAACGACGGCATCTTCGGTGTCTCGATACCCAGCGCCGGCAGCACCGAACGACCGACGCTGATCAGCAGGAACGCGGCGACCGCGGCGATCAGCAGCCGGCGGCCGGAGATCTTCGGCCGGGACACCCGCCGGCGGCGTTTCGCCGCCGACGGACGGCGTTTCGCCGGCGCCAGCCGGCGCTTCAGGGTTTGCATCGTCACTCCAGCTCGCTCACGAGGTTGCACCGATCTTGATGATCTGCAGTGAGACGTCGCCGCGGGTCGCCTGCCAGACGGGCTGCCCGTGTTGGTCGATCGCCTCGAGGATCCAGGTCTCGCCGCCGCGTTCGAGTGCGTCGCGCATCTTGTTCGACATCACGACGTAGTCGACGTTCTGCCAGCTGGAGGCGAAGACCTTGTCCCGCACGTCCGGGTCGGACGTGGCCTTGTAGTGCGGGTAGGCGTACTTGTACGGCGGGTCGTTGTCGTGCAGCGCGACCCAGATGTCGTCGTCGATGATGAGCTTCGCGTTCGGTGACACGTTCGTCTTGATCCACGCGACCTGCTGCTCCTGCAGGCGGGTCAGCGGCAGCCGGTAGGCGTCGCTGAACTCCAGCTGACCCTTGGTGTTGTACTTCACGAGGAACCCGCCCGGCATGACGAGCACCGGCACCAGCAGGCAGGCGACGAGCACCGCCGCGCCGGCCGGCTTCGTGCGCCGGGTGAGCCAGCCGAAGAACATCCCGAGGTTGAGCGCGAACAGCGGGACCATCGGCGCGATGTAGAAGTCGAGCAGGGCGCTGCGGGTCAGGTAGAAGCCGTAGCCGACGGCCATCAGTGCGCACGCCAGCATCGGCCCTCGCAGCCGTTTGTTGTTGCGGCCGGCGAAGAGGGCGAGCAGCGTCGCCGCGGTGCCGGCGATGAGCAGGTGCCGATCCTTGAACAGCCAGCTGTCCTGGAGCAGGCTGGTGAACGACAGGCCGTTGCTGCTGTTGGAGTTGCGGTGCAGCTGCCACCACACGGTGTAGAGCAGCGACACGTGGTCGCCGGGGGTGGCGGCGGCGAGGTTGAAGTTGAACCCCTCCGGGAACAGCTCGTTCTTGATCTGCGCGTAGAGCAGGTAGCCGACGACCGGGGCGAGCGCGGCGAACCACCAGAACGACAGGCCGAAGCGCCGGTTCGACTGCTCCTTCACCGTGCGGTGCAGCAGGTACGCGCAGCCCGGCAGGATGAACAGCGCGTTCTCCTTCGTGACGAGCGCCAGGCCGAAGCACGTCCCGGCGGCCATCACGGTGACGATCCGCCCGTCCTTGCGGGCCAGCAGGAACAGGCCCAGCAGGATCCAGAACATCATCAGGTTGTCCAGCAGCACCTGGCGCTGGTAGTACACGCCGAGCGGCGACACGTTGAACACGAACGCCGCGAGGAACCCGCCGGCCTTGCTGCCGGTGTAGCGCCGGATCGTCTCGTACAGCAGGAACACCGACACCAGGTGCACGATCAGCATCAGGACCCGCCCGGTGTTGATCGCGTTGCCGAAGGCGCTGAAGCCGCCGGGCAGGATCGCGACCCAGCCCGCGATCGTGAGCCAGCCCATCGGCGCGTGGTCGTAGAAGTACGTGTAGGGCGACAGCTTGCCCATATGGAGCACGGACCACGCCTGCTCCATGTAGATGCCCTCGTCGGTGAGGTACAGCGGGTAACGGAACATGTTCCAGCCGTGCGTCACCAGCCCGATCACCAGGCTCAGGATGATGAGCGGCCAGCCGCGGGTCTGCGGCTTCTTCGGTGTCGGCGCGGCCGGGCTCGCCGGCCGCTGCAGGGTGTCAGCCGACATTGGTCAGCTCCGCCGTCTCCGCCGCGGTGCGGTGCGCACCGACGTGGGCCGTCTTCTCCCAGTTGCGTTCGCCCTTGACCTGCCGCCACAGGGCGCGCGCCGCCGCGTAGGACAGCACCATCTGGTACGGGAACCAGGTGATCGCCATCTTCACGACCGTGCCGGGGGTGGCCTTCAGCCCGTGCGCGCCGGTGAACTCGTACAGGCCCACGACGCTCATCACGAAGTGCGCGCCGAGCAGGAGCACCGGCAGCCACGACATCATCGCCACCGGCACCGGCACGCTCAGCACGAACGCGCTGAGCAGCGCCACCGGCAGGTACACCCCGAGCATCGCCTGCACGTGCGGGAACGCCAGGGTGTACCAGGCGAGGAACCGCTGCCGGCGGGTCGGCATGAGCTTCCAGGTGCCCTTGCCGAGGGTCTGCATGAAGCCTTGACACCACCGGGTCCGCTGCTTGATGAAGCTCTGCAGCGTCGGTGGCGTCTCCTCCTTCGTGACGTAACGGTCGTCGTAGACGACCCGGACCTTCTCCCCCATGCTGGAGATGCGCAGGCCGATGTCGGCGTCCTCGGTCAGGTTCGACTCGTCCCAGCCGCCGAGGCGCTCGATCAGGCCCCGCTTGAAGAACACGGTGTTGCCGCCGAGCGGGATCGCGCCGTTCTTCGCGTGGTAGTGCAGCCGGCTGCGGAACCAGAAGAAGTACTCCAGCACGTTGAACGTCGAATACCAGTTGGAGTCGAAGTTCATCAGCTGCACGCCGGCCTGCACGCAGCCGACGTCCTCGCCCATCATGATGGTGTTGACGATGTCGAACAGCTGCGGCTGGACCTCGTCCTCGGCGTCGAAGATCGCCACGACGTCGTTGGTGGCATACCGCAGCGCGGTGTTGAGCCCGTGCGGCTTGTTGATCGGACCGTCGTCGAACACGACCACCTCGACGTTGGTGCGGCCCATCGCGCGCAGCCGGTTCACCTGCGCCTGTGCCTGCTCGATCGTGCCGACGTCGTCGGCGGAGCAGACCACGAGGATCTGCACCAGGTGCGGCGGGTAGTCAGCGGACGCGGCGCGGGCGATGGTGTGCTGGATGACCTCCTCCTCGTGGCGTGCCGGGAGGATGGCGGTGAAGGAGAGTGCCGGCGTAGCACGTTGATCTGGCGCCCGCGCCCGGTCGCCCGCCTCGGGCTGGTCCCACGTGTAGATCATGAGGTACAACGCGTGCGCCGCCTGCACTGTCAGCACCAGCGAGATCAGGGTGAGAATGGTCAACACCAGCTGTTCCATCGGTGCGTTCACTCCAAATCCACTTCGAGCTGACGGCGAAGTTGACTGCGAACCCGGCCACGATGCCGATGAGGTTCGCGGGCAGGTAGTGCATCCCGAGCGCGACCAGCAGCTGGACCGCGACGACGTTGACCGGCAGTGCGGCGAGGCCGGCCAGGCTGAAGTAGGCGAACCGCTGCAGCGACAACCGGCGGCGGCGGAACGTCCAGAGCTCGTGCAGCACGTAGTTGGTGACCAGCGCGAGCTCGACAGAGGCGACGGTGGCGGGCAGCAGCGCCAGTCCGAGCACCCCGTGCAGCACGAGCAACGCGCCGTTGTTGACCACCACACCGCCGGCTCCCACCAGCGAAAACCGGCCCAGCCGGCGCAAGTTGGGCGTCACGGTGCAACGATGCTCGCCCCGGGCGCGCCTTACATCGGGCCACGGTCGGTGGGTGGCGGCGACCTTCGTCCTCCCCCATTCGGCGTAGGCCGAACGGGACCGGGGACGTGGTGATTCGACGCCGCACCGGGGTATAGCGCGCGGCGATGAGTATCAAGATCTTGATCGCCGATGACCACGCGATGGTCCGTGAGGGCCTGCGCGGCTTCCTGTCCCTCAGCGGCGACCTGGAGACCGTCGGGTTCGCCGCGGACGGCCGCGAGGCGGTGCGCCTGGCCCACGAGCTGCGCCCCGACCTCGTCCTCATGGATCTGCTCATGCCGGTCCTCGACGGTATCTCCGCGACCACCGTGATCCGCCGTGAGCTGCCCGGGGTCGAGGTCGTCGCCCTCAGCGGCTACCTGGAGCCGCAGCTCATCGCCGACGCCCTGCACGCCGGCGCGGTCGGGTACCTGCTGAAGGACACCTCCTCCGAGGAGCTGCACCGGGCGGTCCGCGCCGCCGCCGCGGGTCAGGTGCAGCTGTCGCCGGCGGTCGCGGCCCGGCTCGTCCGGGACGTCCACGTGCCGACGGCCCCGCCGCAGCTCACCCGCCGGGAGGAGGAGGTCCTGGTGCTGCTGGCCCGCGGCCGGGCCAACGGGCAGATCGCCCGGGAGCTGCACATCGCGCCGCAGACGGTGAAGACGCACGTGAGCAACATCCTGCAGAAGCTCAACGCCGAGAGCCGCACCCAGGCCGCCCTCTACGCCATGCGGGTCGGGCTCGTGCCGGTCCACGCGGCGGCCCCGAGTTGAGGCACCGTTGAGACACATAGCGGCGCTGCACGCGCAGCTGCGCGCCGGCGCCCCGGTCGACGAGGTGCTCCACTCGGTGTGCGACCGCGCCCGGCGTGCCCTTCCGGCGGCGGCGGTCCTCGTCGTCGACGCCGCGGGTGCCGTACGGGTGAGCTCCGGCCCGCCGCTGCCGGACCTCGCCGCGCTCGCCGCCGCCGCCGCGATGCGGGGCGGTCGGGTGGTGCTGCGGGGCACCGTCAGCTGCGTGCCGATGCCCGGGCACGGCGGGGTCCCCGGCGTGCTCGTCGCCGCCGGCCGGCGCCGCCCTCCGCCACCGCGCCGCCTCGAGGCCTTCGCCGCGGTCGCCGCGCTCGCCATCGGTACCGGCGAGACACAGGCGACCCGGGAGCGCGAACGCCTCGCGAGGGACCTGCACGACTCGGTGGTGCAGACCCTCTACGGCATCAGCCTCGGGGCCGGCACCGCCGCCGAGCTCGTCCACGGCGACCCGGTCAACGCCCGCGCCTCCCTCGCCTGGATCCAGGAGACGGCCAGCGCCGGCCTCAGCGACCTGCGCGGCATCATCGTGCGGCTGCGCCCGGAGACCCTCGTCGGCGCGGGGCTCGCCGCGGCGCTGCGGCGCATCGTCGACGCGCTGCACTTCGCGCCCGGCACCGGCGCCGTCCCGCCCGGGTGGGGGCTGCAGCTGGACGCCGAGCCGGCGGTCAGCCCGCAGGTGGAGGAGACCCTGTACCGCATCGCCCTCGAGGCCCTCGGCAACGCCGCCCGGCACGCCGGCGCCTCGCAGGTCACCGTCCGGCTCGCCGGCGACGACACCCGCGTGGTCCTGGAGGTCGTCGACGACGGCGTCGGGTTCCTGCCCTTCGCCGCGGGGTCGCCGGGCCGGCTCGGGCTGCGGTCCATGCGGGAGCGGGCCGAGCTGGTCGGCGGCACCCTCGACGTGATGAGCGCGCCGGGTGCCGGCACCGTCGTCCGCGCGATCCTGCCCAGTTCCCCCGCCGTCCTCTCGGGGTGAGGCACCGCCGCCGGGTCCGGCTGACCGTTGGGACATGCGCGTGGTAGTTGATCTCACCAAGTGTCAGGGCTACGCCCAGTGCGCCTTCCTGGCGCCCTCCTCGTTTCGGATGCAGGGCGACGAGGCCCTCATGTACGACCCCGCCCCCGCCGAGGACCAGCGCGAACGCGTCCGGCGAGCAGCGGCCGCGTGCCCCGTCCAGGCGATCCAGATCGACCGGCTCTCCGTGCAGGACATGCCACCCGTGCACGTCGTGGACCGCCCGTCCCGCATCGTCGTCGTCGGCGCGTCCCTCGCCGGGCTGCGGGCCGCCGAGGCGCTGCGCGAGGAGGGGTTCACCGGGTCCCTCACGCTCATCGACGGCGAGTCCTGCGAGCCGTACGACCGGCCGCCGCTGTCGAAGCAGGCCCTCAGCGGCCACGTCGCGCCCGACGCGACCGCCCTGCCACGCCCCGACCTCGACGCCAGCTGGCGGCTCGGGGTCAACGCGATCGGCCTCGACCTCGCCGGCCGACGGGTCCAGCTCGACGACGGCTCGTCGGTGCCGTTCGACCGGCTGCTGATCACCACCGGCGTCCGCGCCCGGTCGTGGCACGACCCGGTCGAGGCAGCCCTGGACGGCATGTTCGTGCTCCGCACCCGCGACGACGCGGTGCGCCTGCACGAGCGGCTCGCCTTCCTCGCGCCGTACGGCGCCGCCGCCCACCTCAGCGAGGCGGTCCCGGGTCCGCTCGAGCCGCGCGACGCCGGCCGCACACCACGCGTCCTCGTCATCGGCGCGGGCTTCACCGGCTCCGAGATCGCCTCCACCTGCCGGTCGATGGGGCTGGACGTCATCGTCGCCGAGGCCGCCGCGACGCCCCTGGCCGGCGCGCTCGGCGGGGTCATCGGTGCCGTCGCCGCCGAGGTGCACCGCGAGCACGGCGTCGACCTGCGCTGCGGCATCACCGTCGAGTCGATCGAGGGCGACGCCGGCGGCCGCGTGCGCCGGGCCCGCTTCTCCGACGGCACGGTGGCCGACGTCGCGGTCGTCGTCGCCGCGCTCGGCGGGGTCCGCAACATCGAGTGGCTCCGCGACTCCGGCCTCGCCGTCGGCGAATGGGGCGTCGCGTGCGACGCGGGCTGCCGCGCCTTCGACGCCAACGGCCTCGTGCTCGACGACATCTTCGTCGCCGGCGACGTCGCCCGCGCCCCGAACGCGATGTTCGGCTACCAGTTCCTGGCCCTGGAGCACTGGGCGAACGCCGTCGCCCAGGCCGAGGTCGCCGCCCACAACATGGTCAGCGACGAGTCCGACCGCTGGCCGCACCTGCACATGCCGTCCTTCTGGTCGCTGCAGTTCGGCATCAACATCAAGGCCGTCGGCGTGCCCACCTTCTCCGACGAGGTCGTCGTCACCCAGGGCTCCGTGGCGGACCGCCGCTTCGCCGCGGCCTACGGGTACAAGGGACGCCTCACCGGCGCCGTCACCTTCAACCACGGCAAGTGGCTGCCGTTCTACGCGCGGCTCATCGAGCAGGCGGCACCGTTTCCGCCGCACTTCACCACCGTCGACCAGCCCGACTCGATGGTGCCCGTCCCCGCCGACGTCCCCGACCCCAAGTTCCTGGCCCGCGACGCGACCGTGGTGGTCACCGGCCACGATCCCAGCTCCCGGTCCGCTTCCCTGAGGAGTTCCCGATGACCACTTCCGTCGGCTCCGTGTTCGGTGCGGTCCTGGATCCGGTGAACCGCCACAACCCCTACCCGCTCTACACGTCGCTGCGCCGCACCCCCGTCGGCCGCGAACCCGACGGCACGTGGCTGGTCACCACGTTCCGGGAGATCTCCGCCCTGCTGCACGACCCGCGGATCAGCTCCGCCGTCGACCCCGACCGCGAGCCGGTCGGGCTGGCGCCGAGCTTCCTGCGGACCGACCCGCCCCAGCACGACCGCCTGCGCCGCCTCGCCACCCGCCAGTTCGGCCCGCCGCACCGCCCGACCTTCGTCGCGGACCTGCAGCAGTCCTTCGAGGGCATCGTCGACCGGCTCATCGCCGACCTGCCCGCCTCCACCGCGGACCTCGTCGACCAGTTCGCCTACCCGCTGCCGGTCCTCGTCATCTGCGAGCTGCTCGGCGTGCCCCTCGCCGACGAGCCGCGCTTCAAGGCGTGGATCGACCAGGCGCTGGCCACCGAGAACCCGCGGGACACGCCGGCCTTCCGGGAGCTCGGGGACTACCTCGGCGACCTCGTCGACGCCGACCCCGAGCCGGGCCTGCTGCGCTCCCTCGCCCACGACGACGGCCCCGACGGCCGGATGACCCGCGACGAGCTGGTCGGCACGGCGCTCCTGCTGCTCATCGCCGGCCACGAGACGACGGTCAACCTCATCGCCAACGCCTCGCTGGTCCTGCTCCGCGAGCCCCGCTGGATCGAGCGCCTCCTCGACGACCCGTCCTTCGCGATCCCCCTCGTGGAGGAGGTGCTGCGCTGGGACCCGCCCGTGCAGTTCCTGCCGTGGCGCACCGCCCTCGACGACATCCCCATCGGCGGCACCACCATCCCGCGGGGCGCCTCCGTCACGCTGCTCCTCGCCGCCGGCAACCGGGACGCCGCCCACGTCAGCGACCCGGACCGCTTCGACCCGGACCGCCGGCCCGTCCAGCACCTCGGCTTCGGCGACGGCATCCACTACTGCTTCGGCGCCCCGATGGCCCGGCTGGAGGCGCAGGTGGCCCTGCGCGCGCTGGCTCCGGTCCTGGCGCGGGCCCGCCTGCTGGAGGACCCGCCGGAGTACCGGCCGAGCCCCGTCCTGCGCGGCCCCCGCCACCTCCGCGTCGCCCTGCAGTGAGCCGGCGCCGCGGCGCCCTGCCGTGACCGGGCGCCGCCGCCGCTCTGCGGTGACCGGGCGCCGCCGCCGCTCTGCGGTGACCGGGCGCCGCGGCGCCGGCGCCACCCGTCGCCGGCGCCGCGGGCCGTCCGCTCACGCGGCGGGTTGGGGCTCCGCCGTGGGGGCGGGGGTCGCCGCCTGCAGCGGGCGGGGCGGGAGGGCCTTGGCCAGCAGGCCGTAGCCGGCGAGCAGGAGCAGCGGGCTGAGCACCGACAGCGGGCCGACGCCCACCGCGAGGAACGCCACCACGCCCAGGCCCGTCAGCACCGGCACCCACCAGCGGACCAGGCCGTCGGCGGCGGCGCCGATCGGGACCGCGATCAGGCCGAGCAGGCTCACCAGCATGGCCGGCATGGCCCAGCCGATCGCGAACAGCGCGTACCCGCCGAAGGCCTCCGTCACCTTCTCCGCGAGCTCGGCCGGCACCGTCTGCCGGACCGCCAGGTCGCTGAAGTCGCCGACCATCAGCCCGCTGAAGTGCATCAGCGCAAACGCGGTGACCGCGGCCGCCACGCTGGTGAACCGCCGGCCGCGGCGCATCAGCAGCAGCATCCCCGGCACGAACAGCACCCACGCCCAGTGCAGCAACAGCGCGCTCACCTGCGCCAGGTCCGGCTGCCGCACCGACTCCTCGATGTCCGGCGAAAGCCCCGGCACGGTCAGCAGCCCCGCCCCGAACACGACCGGCGCGGCGACGAGCCCGAAGCGGCCCACCCGGTCCTTGAACACGCCGAACGTCGCCGGCTCGTCCGCCCGGGACGGGTCGGTCCGCCGGCCCATCTCCCACCCGGCATAGCAGTACGCCACCAGCATCACGACCGGCCCGGCGAGGTTCACCGGCAGCGGCGAGATCGCGAACTGCAGGTACAGCACCGAACCCAGCAGCGCGGCGGCCGCCGTCCACCAGGAGATGACCTTCGCGTAGGCGGCCGCGACCGGGGTCAGCAGCAGCGCCAGCGCCCAGCCGACCAGGCCCGGCACCTGCCAGCCGAACGCCGCCCACTGCATCGACTGGAACGCCTCGTCGGCGCGCTTGACGTCGGCGTCGGTCAGCGTCTGCTCCATGGCGAGGATCGCCAGGTCGTACGCCATCATCGCGGAGAACGTGACGAGCCCGAACACCGCGGCGCACCACGCGATCCGCGCGAGCACGGCGCCCCTGCGCCGGATCGGTGCGAGGAGCCCGAGGAACACCGGCACGAACAGCACCCACGCCCAGTGCAGCAGCACCGAGTGCCACTGGATGGCGTCGGGGTGCGCCCGGTAGATCCCGAAGCCCTGCTCCTCGCCGAGGGCGGGGTCGACCGCCGTGGCGACGGCGAGGAAGGCGGGCGCGAGGAAGAGCACGAGCCTGAAGAGGAGAAGCCGCATATCCGTACCCCTGTCGAATTCACGTTGGATCAGCAAGGTACGTATGAGCCGGCACGCACGTCGCCACCATGGCGAGGGAGTCGTCCTCCCCCGCCAGGGGGACCGGCCGTCATTCCTTGGACGGGCGAATCCCCGGCCGGGGACCGCTTACGGTCATCTCGTGGAGATGAGGCGGGCAGATCTCGCGCTGACGGGCGCGTTCGTGGCGTTCGCCCTGACCGAGGAGGCGGTCGCGCACCAGCCGGGCGGCTGGTGGCCGTTCGTGCTGGCCGGGTTCGCGCCGCTCGTGGCCCTGCGCCGGGCCGTCCCGCTCACGGGCCTGCTCGCCAGCTGCGTCGGCGGCCTCAAGTACTGGTATCCGGACCAGATCGTCAACTACCGGCTGTGGCAGCTCGCCGCGATGATCATCGCGGCGTACACGGTCGGGCGGCACGTGCCGCTGCTCGGCGCCACCGGCCGGCTCGCCCGCGCCCGCGGGGTCGCCGGCCTGCTGCTCGCCGTCGCGACCGGCGCCGTCTTCTGGCAGGTCGACCCGGGCGACCCGATGGGCGCGCTCTTCTTCCCCGTCGCGCCGTGGATCCTCGGCACGGTCTTCGGCGTCCAGCACCGCCAGAGCGCCGACGCCGCCACCGCCCGCGCCGCGATCCGCGAGCAGCGGGTCCGCGAGGCGGTCATGGAGGAGCGCGTCCGGATCGCCCGCGAGCTGCACGACATGGTCGCGCACAGCGTCACCGTCATGGTCATCCAGGCGGGCGTGGTCCGCCGCCGCCTCGACGCGGGCCTCACCGTCGACGCCGAGCTGCTGCGCAACATCGAGTCCTCGGGCCGCGACGCCGTCGGCGAGCTGCGCCGCACGCTCGGCCTGCTCCGGGGCGACACCGGCGGCACCGGCGGCACCACCGCGGCACCGGTCGGGCTCGACCGCCTCGACGAGCTGCTCACCCAGGTCCGCGAGGCCGGGCTGACGGTCACCCTGCACCGCTCGGGCACGCCGGTGACGCTGCTGCCGGCCGCGGACCTCTCGGCGTACCGCATCGTGCAGGAGGCCCTGACCAACGTGCTCAAGCACGCCGGGCCCGCCGCGGTCACCGTGTCCCTGCGCTACGCCGACGACGGCGTCCACCTCTCCGTCGTCGACGAGGGCGGCCCCGTCACCGTCGCGGCCCCCGGCTCCGGCCAGGGTCTCATCGGCATGCGCGAGCGCGTCACCCTGTTCGGCGGCGACCTCGACGCCGGCCCGCTGCCCTCCGGCGGCTTCGCCGTCCACGCCCGGCTGCCGCGGCTGGTGGCGTCATGAGCTCCGGTCCCGCACCCGCCTCGAAGATCAGCGTGGTCATCGCCGACGACCAGCGGATGGTCCGCGCCGGCCTGCGCATGGTCATCGAGACCGAGTCCGACATGCACGTCGTCGGCGAGGCCGGCGACGGCGTCGAGGCGGTCACCCTCACCCGCCGGCTACGCCCCGACGTGGTCCTCATGGACATCGCGATGCCCCGCCAGGACGGCCTCGCCGCCACCCGCGCCCTGCTCGCCGCCCCGAACCCGCCCCGCATCATCGTGCTCACCACGTTCGACACCGACGACAACCTGTACGAGGCCCTCCGCGCCGGCGCGAGCGGCTTCCTGCTGAAGGTCTCCTCCCCCGAGCACCTCATCACCGCGATCCGCGTGGTCGCCGCCGGCGAGGCCCTCCTCGACCCGGCGGTCACGACGCGGGTGATCGCCTCATACGCCGGCACCCCTGGCCCGCAGCCCCCACCCGAGCTCGCCGAGCTCACCCCACGCGAGACGGACGTCCTGCGCCTCATGGCCCGCGGCCTGTCCAACGGCGAGATCGCCGCCGCCCTCACGGTCGGCGAGGCCACGGTGAAGACCCACGTCGCCCGCGTCCTGATGAAGCTCGCCCTCCGCGACCGCGTCCAGGCCGTCGTCTACGCCTACGAGTCAGGCCTCGTCCGCCCCGGCCAATGACGCGGGCCGCTCCGGATCGCCTTAGTCCGGTTCGCCGCAGATCCGCTGCTGGCGCAGCTCGGGCACGAACCGCGCCACTGTCTCGAAGTCGGCATCCTGGTGCAGGACCTCGAGCTTCAACCGGATCGCCGTCGCCGCTATCAGCAGATCGGTCACCGACAGCCCGTGGTGCGCACTGTGCGATGCCAACTCCTGATGGATGACAGCGGCCAGATCCCAGACGCCGTCGGGCATGGCGATCGCGAGACATGCATTCCGCACATCCTGTTCCAGCTCCGCATACCCCTTGGCATCCGCGATGCACAGCGTTTCGAGGAGCACCGGCATACAGACGGAGATCAGTCCGCGGTCGACAACGTCGAACCACACTGGGTCGACCTGGCGACGCAAAATCCTGACGAGCGCGCTGGTATCGACGAGGTATTTCACTTGTCGATCTCGTCCAAAGCGCTGTAGTCAAACAAGCCTTCGTCCGACATCTGCTGAAGACGTTCCAGTGCGCTTCGCCGACGCGCTCGCCAACCCTCGACGTACTGCAGCAGCGCGGCGTTCATCGCCGCCACCTCGGAGGCGCCGCCGAGGTGGCGTTGCGCCTCGGCCAGCAGTTCCCGGTCAAGGCCGGAGCCGGAAAGCTTGGTCACAGCGATCTCAGTCATGGTCACCTCCTCACATTGCCACCGTAGGGCCATAAGGCACAATCCGCGAGCGCACCTGTCCAGGAAAATGGTACGGCGCTCCGGCCCAGGAGGGTCGGAGCGCCGGTGCGGGTGCCGGTGCGGTCAGGCCTCGACAAGGGCCATGACCTCGTCGGAGACGTCGAAGTTGGCGTAGACGTTCTGGACGTCGTCGCAGTCGTCGAGGGCGTCGATCAGCTTGAAGACCTTGCGGGCGCCCTCCTCCTCCAGGGGGACGGTCACGCTCGGCACGAACGAGGAGTCCGCCGACTCGTAGTCGATGCCGGCGTCCTGGAGGGCGGTGCGGACGGCCACGAGGTCGGTCGCCTCGCTGATGATCTCGAAGGCCTCGCCGAGGTCGTTGACCTCCTCGGCGCCCGCGTCGAGGACGGCGAGGAGCAGGTCGTCCTCGGTCAGCTCGCCGGCCTTGGGCACGATGATGACACCCTTGCGGGTGAACATGTACGAGACGCTGCCGGCGTCGGCGAGGTTGCCGCCGTTGCGGGTGAGCGCGACCCGGACCTCGGTCGCCGCGCGGTTGCGGTTGTCCGTGAGGCACTCGATGAGGATGGCGACGCCGTTGGGGCCGTAGCCCTCGTACATGGCGGTCTGCCAGTCGGCGCCACCGCCGATGAGGCCGGAGCCCCGCTTGACGGCGTTGTTGATGTTGTCGTTGGGCACCGAGTTCTTCTTCGCCTTCTGGATGGCGTCGAAGAGCGTCGGGTTACCGGACGGGTCGCCACCACCGGTGCGGGCGGCGACCTCGACGTTCTTGATCAGGCGGGCGAAGAGCTTGCCTCGCTTGGCGTCGATGACCGCCTTCTTGTGCTTGGTCGTCGCCCATTTTGAGTGCCCGGACATGGCCTAACCCTCCGTCGTCTGGCCCGCCTCACGCGCCATCTCCACGAAGTACCGATGAACTCGGAGGTCGCCGGTGAGCTCGGGGTGGAAGGCGGTGGCAAGCAGGTGCTGCTGCCGAACCGCGACAATCCTACCGGCGGCCGAACGTGCGGGCAGTCCGGCCCTTGCGGCTTCGCCCGAAGGTCCGGACCGCCCGTTTACACGACCCAGCACCCGCACCTCCGGTCCGACCTCCTCAACCCATGGGGCGCGGATGAAGACCGCCGAGAACGGCCCTCCTTCGATGTCCGAAATGTCGACCGTACCTTCGAACGAGTCGACCTGCCTGCCGAAGGCGTTGCGCCGGACGGTCATGTCGATGCCGCCGAAGGGCACCTGGTCGGGGCGGCCGTCCAGGATCGTGCCGGCGAGCATGATCATGCCGGCGCACGAGCCATAGGCGGGCATGCCGCCGGCCAGCCGCTTGCGCAGCGGCTCGGTCATGCCGAACTCGATCGCCAGCTTGCTCATCGCCGTGGACTCGCCGCCCGGGATGACCAGCGCGTCGACCGAGTCCAGCTCCTCGGGGCGGCGCACCGGACGGGCGATGACATCGAGCTCGGCCAGGGCGTGCAGGTGTTCGCGCGTATCGCCCTGGAGGGCGAGCACACCGATGATCATGCCGGCGGTCACCAGCCGCGCTCGGCGAGGCGGTGCGGCTGCGGGATCTCCTCGACGTTGATGCCGACCATGGCCTCGCCCAGGCCGCGGGAGACCTTGGCGATGACGTCGGGGTCGTCGTGGAACGTGACGGCCTTGACGATGGCGGCGGCGCGCTGCTCGGGGTTGCCGGACTTGAAGATGCCGGAGCCGACGAAGACGCCCTCGGCGCCGAGCTGCATCATCATGGCCGCGTCGGCGGGGGTGGCGATGCCGCCGGCGGTGAACAGCACGACCGGGAGCTTGCCGGTCTCGGCGACCTCCTTGACCAGCTCGAACGGCGCCTGCAGCTCCTTCGCGGCGACGAACAGCTCGTCCTCCGGCAGCGACGTCAGCTTGCGGATCTCCCCGCGGATCTTGCGCATGTGGGTGGTGGCGTTGGACACGTCGCCGGTGCCGGCCTCACCCTTGGAGCGGATCATGGCCGCACCCTCGGTGATGCGGCGCAGGGCCTCGCCGAGGTTGGTGGCGCCGCAGACGAACGGCACGGTGAAGGCCCACTTGTCGATGTGGTTGCTGTAGTCGGCCGGGGTGAGCACCTCGGACTCGTCGACATAGTCGACGCCGAGCGCCTGCAGGACCTGGGCCTCGACGAAGTGGCCGATGCGGGCCTTGGCCATGACGGGGATCGAGACGGCGGCGATGATGCCGTCGATCATGTCGGGGTCGCTCATGCGGGAGACCCCGCCCTGCGCCCGGATGTCGGCGGGGACGCGCTCCAGGGCCATGACGGCGACGGCGCCGGCGTCCTCGGCGATCTTCGCCTGCTCGGGGGTGACGACGTCCATGATGACGCCACCCTTGAGCATCTCTGCCATGCCCCGCTTGACCCGCGCGGTGCCGGTGACTGACGAGCTGGTGGTGGGCGACTCGGACACGACGAAGCACTCCTCACAGGGCTGAACGGGATTCACCTTGAGTTTACGCCGACGGGGTGACAGGTTCCGACGTCCAATGGGAACCCCGCGGCCCACGTTGCGCCCCACGAGCCGGCCGAACCCCCCGAAAATGGTGATATTTCCGGTTTAGCGGGCGCGGAGCGCCTGATAAGCCGGAAGGAAAGGGGAAACAGTGTGCGTTTCGCCGCTCATGTACCGGTTCACGGCAGGGACGGGTCGTCGACGTCGAAGTACGCGGGGCGGGGGTGCTTGCGGGCCAGGCGGAACACGCGGACCAGCGCCCGGCGGCGCACGGCGAGGGCGTCGCGCACGACGTCGTTGTGCACCTGCCTGGCGAGGGCGACCCGCCTGCTGACCTGCACGAGCGGCCCGACGACGTCCTCCGGACCGGCGGCCGCCTCACGCAGGTGGCGGGTGAGGTCGTTCTCGGCGACCTCGCGGTCCTCGGGCTGGGCGTCGACGGCGATCCGGGCCGCGTACATGAGGGTGGGCAGCTGCGCCGCCTCGGCGAGGGCCACCGCGGCCACCGCGCGCCGGACCAGGTGGGCGTCGAGCGTGGCGTAGGCCGCGACCGCCCGCGCGTGGAGCCGGTCGACGCGGGCCGCGAGCCAGGTGAGGTAGGTAGCCACCAGGACCACCACCGCCACCACCGCGATCACCCACCACACGGCGGGAAGCCTACGGTAAGGCCGGCTGCCTACGGGACGGGCTCCTCGACCACGGCCCCGGCGACCTCGATCACCGTCGAGTAGACCTCCAGGACCCGTTCGGCGACGACGGGCCAGTCGTACGCGGCGACGACGGAGGCGGCCCGGTCGGCGAGCGCGGCCCGGCGCGCGGGGTCGTCGAGCAGGCCGGCGATGGTGGTGGTCAGCGCGGCGGCGTCGCCGACGGGGAAGAGGGCGCCGGCCCGCCCGCCGTCCAGGACCCGCCGGAACGCGTCCAGGTCGCTGGCGACGACGGTCGCGCCCGCGGACATCGCCTCGGTCAGGATCATGCCGAAGGACTCGCCGCCGGTGTTGGGGGCGACGTACAGGTCGACGCTGCGCAGCATCCGCGCCTTGTCCTCCTCCGACACCTTCCCCAGGAAGACGATCCGGTCCTTGAAGGCCGCGATGTCCGGGAAGTCGGTGAAGATCTCGTCGACGTCGCCGGGGCCCGCCACCAGCAGCCGCAGGCCCGGACGGCGGGCGGCGAGCGTCGCGAACGCGGTCAGCAGCAGCGGGAAGCCCTTCCGGGGCTCCGTGAACCGCCCCAGGAAGCCCAGCGTGCCCCCGTCGCCGGGGAAGCCGGGCAGCGGCGAGGCGGCGCGGTACCGCGACACCTGCACCCCGTTGGGGATCTCCCACGCGCTGCCGCCCAGGTGCTCGACCTGGACCTTGCGCGCCAGCTCGCTCACCGCGATCCGCCCCGTGATCTTCTCCAGCACCAGCTGGAGCAGCCCCTGCGCGGCGGCGAGCGCCCGCGAGCGGGTCATCGCGGTGTGGAACGTGGCGACGACCGGCCCGCGCGCCGACAGCACCGCCAGCATCGACAGGCTCGGCGTGAGCGGCTCGTGCACGTGCAGCACGTCGAAGCGGCCGGCGGCCATCCAGCGCCGGACCCGGGTCGCGGAGATGAGACCGAAGGAGACGCGCGCGACGGAGCCGTTGTACGGCACCGGCACCGCCCGGCCCGCGGGCACGACGTACGGCTGCTCGGCACTCTCGTCGTCGCCGGGCGCCAGGACGCTGACGTCGTGGCCGAGGCTGATCAGCGTCTCGGCGAGGTCGCGGACGTGGTTCTGCACGCCGCCGGGCACGTCGAAGGAGTACGGGCAGACGATCCCGATGCGCAACACGCCTCCCACGCCTCCTAAGCCTTCACGACGGCGGGGGTGTCGATCCAGAGTCGTTGCAGCATGTGCCAGTCCTGTGGGTTGCGGGCGATGCCGGCGGCGAGGACGTCCGCGATCCGCTGGGTGAGCAGCCGGACCCGCACGTCGAGCGCCCCCTCCGAGGCGTCCGGCAGCGGGATCGGCCCCTCGAGCCGGCCGGCGGCCGCGTCCGGGTCGAACCACATCGACACCACGTAGAGCGGCGCGCCGGTGCGCAGGGCCAGCAGCGCCGGGCCGGCCGGCATCTTCGTCCGGCCGCCGAAGAAGTCGACCTCGACGCCGCGGGCGGTCAGGTCCCGGTCGGCGAGCAGCGGCACCACGTACCCGGCCCGCAGCCGCTCCTCCAGCACGTCGAACGCGGGCCGCTCGCCGCCGGACGTCGGAAGGATCTCCATACCCAGTGAACGCCGGAAATGCAGGAACCGCCGGTACACGCTCTCCGGCTTCAGCCGCTCCGCGACGGTCACGATCGGCCAGCCGTTGGCGGCGACCCAGGCGCCGGCCGCGTCCCAGTTGCCCGCGTGCGGCAGGGCGATGACCGCGCCGACCTTGTCGGCGACGTTCTTGGCGAGCAGCTCGCCGCGGTCCAGCCGGAACCCGCTGAGATGCTCGGCCTTCGAGCGGCCCGGCAGGCGGAACGCCTCCAGGTAGTAGCGCGCGTAGGAGCGCAGCCCGCGCTCCACCAGGTCGGCGAGCTCGGCCTCCGACGGCCCGGGGCCGATGACCCGCCGCAGGTTCGACGCGAGCGTCGCCGTGCCCTTGCCGCCGTTGCCGCTCCTGTACCGGCGGGAGCCGTGCCGGGCGGCGGCGGCGAAGAACGGCCACACGGCGGCCCGGGGGAGCTTCGGGATGAGTGAGAAGGCGGCCCCGTAGCCGAGCTCCGCGAGGTTCACCGGGCGACCCGGTCGCCGGCCGGTCCGGCCCCGCCCCCGGTGGCGCCCTGCGCCGCGCTCTCGGCGGCGGCGATGTCGCGGGCCTGCCGGTACACGTGCGTCATCCGCTGCCCGATGGTGATGACCGACAGCAGGACGAGCAGCCACAGGGCCGCCTCCATGCCGTGCGGCACGTGGAAACCGAACAGCAGGCCGCCGATCCCGACCAGGATGAGCCGCTCGGTCCGCTCGGCCAGCCCGACGTTGGCGGTCATCCCGAGACCCTCGGCGCGGGCCTTCACGTAGGACACCACCTGCCCGGTGAGCAGGCACAGCAGCGCCGCCGCGCACTCGCGCAGCTGACCCTTGGAGGCGAACCAGAAGGCGACGGAGCCGAAGATCGCGCCGTCGGAGACGCGGTCCATGGTCGAGTCGAGCAGGGCGCCGAACTTGTTGCTGACGCCGAGCTGCCGGGCCATGGACCCGTCGAGCATGTCGGTCAGGCAGCTCACGGTGACGATAACGAGCGCGATGACCATGTGGCCGCGGGTGGCGAACCCGAGACTGCCGACGAGCACGCCGACGGTGCCGGCGACGGTCACCGCGTTCGGGGTCACCTTGGCGCGCAACAGCGCGGCCGCGACGGGGTTGACGATGCGGGCCAGTCCGGCCTTGCTGACTACGCTGAGGATCTTCGCCATGGCGCTCCCACGATAACGGCGGCGGAGCTTGCCGGATACCTGCGCGTGGGCCTGCTCACGGTGCTTGAGTAAACCGTAGGCCGCCGGTGGGGTCGAAGGGCTCTTGTGTCGGTGATGGTTCGGGTGTGGGATCGGTGAACAGGTCGTGACTGTGAGACTGCTCACAGCAGGCAGGACGGGAGGCGCATGATGGCGCAGAAGGTCCAGGAGAAGGGTGTCGCCGGCCCGGTGCCGGCGGTTGATGACCCCGGCAGGGTACGCAACGTGGTGGTCGTCGGGCACTCCGGCGCCGGGAAGACGACCCTCGTGGAGGCGCTGCTCGCGGCGACCGGCACGATCGGACGGGCCGGCGCGGTGTCCGAGGGCACCACGGTGACCGACCACGACCCGGCGGCGGTGCGGCAGCAGCGGTCGGTGACGCTGTCCTGCGCCCCCGTCCTCCACGACGGCACGAAGATCAACCTGCTCGACACCCCGGGATACGCCGACTTCGTCGGGGAGCTGCGCGCCGGCCTGCGGGCCGCCGACGCGGCGCTGTTCGTCGTGTCGTCCGTCGACGGCGTCGACGCCGCCACCGCCGCGCTGTGGGAGGAGTGCGCCGCCGTCGGGATGCCCCGCGCGGTCGCCGTCACCCGCCTCGACCACCCGCGCGCCGACTTCCAGGACACCCTGGAGCTCTGCCAGGACGCGTTCGGCGACAACGTGCTGCCGCTGTACCTGCCGATGCTCGGCGACGACGGCACCGCGGTCGAGGGCCTCATCGCGCTGGTCACCCACCGGGTCTTCGACTACTCCGCGGGCTACCCGCCGTCGGTCCGCGACCCGGAGCCGCAGCACCTGCCGGCGATCGAGGAGTCGCACAACAGCCTGCTCGAAGGCATCATCGCCGAGAGCGAGGACGAGACGCTCATGGAGCGCTACGTCAGCGGCGAGGTCATCGAGACGTCGGTGATCATCGAGGACCTGGAGAAGGCGGTCGCCCGCGGCACCTTCTACCCCGTCGTGCCCGTCTGCGCGCAGACCGGCCTCGGCCTCGACGCCCTCCTGGAGGTGTTGACCAGCGGGTTCCCGTCGCCGCTGGAGCACGTCGTGCCGCCGGTCACCGACATCGCGGGCGACCCGCACGCGCCGATGCGCTGCGACCCGGACGGCCCGCTCATCGCCGAGGTGGTGAAGACGACGATCGACCCGTACGTCGGCCGCGTCTCCCTCGTGCGGGTCTTCTCCGGCACGCTGCGCCCCGACAGCCCGGTGCACATCTCCGGGCACGGCATGGCCGAGCGCGGCCACCCCGACCACGACGCCGACGAGCGGTTCGCGCACCTGTTCTCGCCGCTCGGCTCGGCGCTGCGGGAGGTGCCGTACGCGGTCGCCGGGGACATCGTCGCGATCACCAAGTCGACGACGGCGGAGACCGGCGACACGATCTCCGGCAAGGACGACCCGATGCTCATGGCGCCGTGGGTGATGCCGGAGCCGCTGCTGCCGATCGCGATCGTCGCGAAGACCCGCTCCGACGAGGACGCTCTCGCGAAGAACCTCGGCCGGCTCGTCGCCGGCGACCCGACGCTGCGCCTGGAGCGCAACTCCGAGACCCACCAGCTGGTGCTGTGGTGCATGGGCGAGGCGCACGCCGACGTCGTGCTCGACCGGCTGCGCTCCGGCGGCGTGGAGCTGGACACCGAGCCGGTGCGGGTCGCGCTGCGCGAGACGTTCGCCGCGCCCAGCCAGGGCCACGGGCGGCACGTCAAGCAGTCGGGCGGACACGGACAGTACGCGGTCTGCGACATCAAGGTCGAGCCGCTGCCGCGCGGGTCAGGCTTCGAGTTCGTCGACAAGATCGTCGGCGGGGTCGTGCCGCACAACTACATCCCGTCGGTGGAGAAGGGCGTCCGCCACCAGATGGAGCGCGGCATGGTCGCCGGCTACCCCGTCGTCGACGTGCGGGTCACCCTGTTCGACGGCAAGGCGCACTCCGTCGACTCGTCCGACGCGGCGTTCCAGACCGCCGGCGCGCTCGCCCTGCGCGAGGCCGCCGAGCAGGGCCAGACGACGCTGCTCGAGCCGATCGACGAGGTCTGGATCCGGGTCCCCGACGAGTTCGTCGGCGCGGTCATGAGCGACCTGTCCGGCCGCCGCGGCCGGGTGCTGGGCAACGAGCCGGACCCGGCCGGGCACGAGCGGACCCTCGTGCACGCCGAGGTGCCCGCCACCGAGCTCGTCCGGTACGCGGTGGAGCTGCGGGCGATGACGTCCGGCTCGGGCACGTTCACCCGCGCGTTCGCCCGGCACGACCCGATGCCGACGCACCTGGCGGACGCGGTGAAGAAGGAGCACGCCGCGACCCGCTGAGCGGCGCCGAGTGGTTCACGGGTCTGGCCGGATCTCCCGGTCCAGCCAGACCCGGTCCCGCAGCTCGATCCCGTCGACCATGATGCCGGCCGGGTACCCGTTCGCGGGCGTGAAGACGTCGCGCTCCACCGACCGGAAGCGGAAGCCCTGCCGCTGGTAGAAGCGCAGGTTGCCGACGTCGGCGGCACCGGTCGCGACGAGCATCGTCCCGCCGTGCTCCGCCCGTACCAGCGAGACGGCGGCCTCGATGAGCCGCGCCCCGACACCGGTGCCGCGGCGCTCCGGCACGACCGCCATGTTCTTGATCTCCAGGCCGACCAGCTGCAGGTGCCCCACGATCCGCCCGTCCTGCACGGCGACGAGGACCCGCCCCTCGTCCAGATAGCCGTCGAGCTCGACGGCGGAGTCCTCGGCCAGCTCGAACGACCACCGCAGGCCGGCCCGGTCACCGTCGTACAGCTCCACTCGCACGACACCAGACGATGCCAGGTCCGCCTACACTGCGCGGCATGATTTTCTCGCGGGGCAGGAAGCAGGACCCGGTCGTCGAGTTCTGGGCCTGGTGGCCCACGATCCGCCAGGCCGTGATCGACGCCATCTCCACCGGCGAGTTCGAGCCGCTCACCCCGCAGATCAGCAAGCGGGTCGCGGCCATCCACAAGGACCTGACCTGGGAGTTCAGCAAGGGCACGACCGCCACGCACGCGCTGGTCGTCTCCCCCGGCGGCAACCCTGAGCTGCGCGCGGTCGTCGCCCGCTGGGGCGCGCTCGCCCCGGCCGCCGACCCGGAGTGGGAGTTCCACACCGCGCGCCAGCCCGACCACGACACGCTGACGGCCACGATCGAGATCGCCGGCGCCCGGCTGGACCTCGCGCTGCTGCGGTTCGCGTTCACGCCCGACGAGGACTCCGCCGCGATCGACGTCGTCGGCTACCACCCGCTGTTCCGCAAGCTGCCGGAGCCGGTCCGCGGCCAGATCACGTTCCTCGCCCTCGACTGGCTGCTCGGCGAGGAGGGCGTCGAACTGTGGGTCGGGTCGGTCGGCTTCAGCGCCGACGAGCCCGACGGCGCGCGGGACCCGCTCGAGCTCGCCGCCGCCGTCGACGACCTGCGCGAGCGGCACCGGGAGCCGACCTGGGCCGTCTTCTCCGCCGTGGTCGACGGCGCCCCGCTGACCGGGATGGCGCAGCGGCCGCTGCGGTCGGCGCGCTGGCCGCGGTTCGACACGCACGCCGCGGTGATCCTGCCCTACCGAGCCGAGGAGGCCGGCCTGCCCACCGAAGACGCCCTGGAGGAGCTGCGGGCGTTCGAGGACGGGCCGCTCGAGGCGGCGCTGGGCGGCGCCGGCGAGATGGTCGCGCAGGAGACCACCGCGGGCCGGCGCATCCTGCACTGCTACCTCGACGGCACGTCCGGCGCCGGCGAGAAGGTCAAGGCCGCCGCGGCCGGCTGGCCGGGCGGCAAGGCCAAGGTGAAGCTGCGCCACGACCCCGCGTTCGAGGCCGTGGCGCACCTGTCCTGAGCGCTACTCCCAGACCGACGCCAGCAGCTTCCGGGTGTCGGTGAGCAGCTGCGGCAGGACCTTCGTCCGGCCGACGACGGGCATGAAGTTGGTGTCGCCGCCCCACCTGGGCACGATGTGCTGGTGCAGGTGGGCGGCGATGCCGGCGCCGGCGACCGAGCCCTGGTTCATGCCCAGGTTGAAGCCGTGCGCGCCGCTGGCCCGGCGCACGGCGCGCATCGCGGCCTGCGTGAAGGTCGCCAGCTCCACCGTCTCGTCCGCGGTCAGGTCCGTGTAGTCGGCGACGTGCCGGTACGGGCAGACCATCAGATGGCCGGGGTTGTACGGGTACAGGTTGAGCACCGCGAACACGAGCCCACCCCTGGCGACGACGAGGCTGTCCTCATCGGGCAGGCCGGGCGCCCGGCAGAACGGGCACCCCGTCGGCTCGTCGTGGTCCCCCGCCCGGTCCTCCTTGATGTAGGCCATCCGGTGCGGGGTCCACAACCGCTCGATGTCGTCCGGCGTACCCGTCGTCATGCCGCCGAGGGTCCCACATTCGTGCGGGACCTGACGACCTCCACCACGTGCGCGACGGCCTCGTCGAGGGCGACACCGTTGCGCTGGGAGCCGTCACGGTAGCGGAACGACACGGTGCCACCGGTGACGTCGTCGTCGCCGGCGATCACCATGAAGGGGATCTTCTGCTGCTGCGCGGTGCGGATCTTCTTCTGCATCCGCTCGTCGGAGTGGTCGACCTCGACCCGGATGCCTTCCTTGCGCAGCCGCGCCGCGAACTCGGCCAGGTAGTCGCCGTGGTCGGCGCGCACCGGGATGCCGACCACCTGCACCGGCGAGAGCCACGCCGGGAACGCGCCCGCGTAGTGCTCGGTCAGCACGCCGAAGAACCGCTCGATCGAGCCGAACAGCGCCCGGTGGATCATCACCGGCTGCTGCCGGCTGCCGTCGGACGCCTGGTATTCCAGCTCGAAGCGCTTCGGCTGGTTGAAGTCGACCTGGATCGTCGACATCTGCCAGGTCCGGCCGATCGCGTCGCGCGCCTGCACGGAGATCTTCGGCCCGTAGAACGCGGCGCCGCCCGGGTCCGGCACGAGCTCCAGCCCCGACTCGAGCGCCGCGTTGCGCAGCGCCTCGGTCGCCTCCTCCCACTCCGCGGCCTCACCGATGAACTTCGGCGAGTCGTCGCGGGTGGACAGCTCCAGGTAGAAGTCGTCCAGGCCGTAGTCGCGCAGCAGGTCGAGCACGAACTGCAGCAGGCCGCGCAGCTCGCCGGCCATCTGCTCCTTGGTGCAGTAGATGTGCGAGTCGTCCTGGGTCAGGCCCCGCACCCGGGTCAGGCCGTGCACGACGCCCGACTTCTCGTAGCGGTACACCGTGCCGAACTCGAACATGCGCAGCGGCAGCTCACGGTAGGACCGACCGCGGGCCCGGAAGATGAGGTTGTGCATCGGGCAGTTCATCGCCTTCAGGTAATACTCCGCGCCCTCCATCTCCATGGGCGGGAACATCGTGTCGGCGTAGTACGGCAGGTGGCCCGACGTCTGGAACAGGTTCGACTTGCTGATGTGCGGCGTGTTGACGAACTCGTAGCCCGACTCCTCGTGCCGCTGCCGCGAGTAGCTCTCCATCTCCCGGCGGATGATGCCGCCCTTCGGGTGGAAGACCGCGAGCCCGGAGCCGATCTCGTCGGGGAAGCTGAACAGGTCCAGGTCCGCGCCGAGCTTCCGGTGGTCGCGCCGCGCCGCCTCCTCCAGGAGCTTCTGGTACTCCTTCAGCGCGTCGCGGGTCGGCCACGCGGTGCCGTAGACGCGCTGAAGCTGCGGGTTCTTCTCCGACCCGCGCCAGTACGCCGCGGCGACGCGGGTCAGCTTGAACGCCTGGATCATGCGGGTGCTCGGCAGGTGCGGCCCCCGGCACAGGTCCGACCAGCAGACCTTGTCCGACTGCGCGTCGAGGTTGTCGTAGATCGTCAGCTCGCCGCCGCCGACCTCCATGACCTCCTTGTCGTCGACGTCGCTCTTCACGTCGACGAGCTCCAGCTTGAACGGCTCGTCCTTCAGCTCGGCCTTGGCCTGCTCGACCGAGTCGAACCGCCGCCGGCGGAACTTCTGCCCCGACTTGATGATCTCCTGCATGCGCTTCTCGAGCTTGTCCAGGTCATCGGGGTGGAACGGCTTGGCGACCTGGAAGTCGTAGTAGAAGCCGTGCTCGATCGGCGGGCCGATGCCGAGCTTCGCCTCCGGGAACAGGTCCTGCACGGCCTGCGCCAGCACGTGCGCGGTCGAGTGGCGCAGCACGTTGAGCCCGTCCGGCGAGGACAGGTCGACGGCCTCGACCTCCGTGTCCTGCTCCGGCGTCCAGTCGAGGTCGCGGAGCCGGCCGTCGGCCTCACGGACGACGACGATCGCCTTGGGCCCGCTGGTCGGCAGCCCGGCCTCCGCGACCGCGGCGGCGGCGGTCGTGCCGGCCGTGACCACGATGGTATTCGAGCGCACTGTGGACACGGTCTGCTCCCAAGCGTGAAGAGGTCTGATTCCCCGCAAACTCTATCCGCCGCGTCACCGCAGGGCCGAGAACACCCCGCCCGCCACGACCGCGCCCACCACGGCCCCGACGACGACCTGCGCCACCGTGTGGTCCTTCAGCGCCACCCTCGACCATCCGACCAGCCCCACCAGCGGCGCCGTCACGATCAACAGCCAGCCGTAGACCAGCATCAGGATCACCAGCGCCCCCGCGGCCACGGCCGTGTGGATCGACATCTTCCACCAGTGGTTGACGACCGCCGCGACGACCAGCCCCACCCCACCGGCGACGACCGCCGCGAGCAGCTCCTGCTGCGCGTCCAGCCCGACCAGCACCACGAACCCGACCGCCACCGACACCAGCCCGACCAGCAACGGCCCCCGCCGCTGCCGGTGATCCCCCACATGCCGGTCCGTGAGCTCCCCGCGCCGCACGCCGCGCAGGATGTACAGGAACGGCAGCACACTCTCGAACACCGCCGCGGCGACCCCCAGCAGCAGCCCGCGTCCGACGCTCGGCGCCCCGTGCACCGCCAGCAGCACCAGCAGCACCGACACCAGCACCGCCGGCGCCAGCACCTCGGTCACCCCACGAGCGATCCGCTGCACGATCACCGCCGTACCGTACAGAACCCCGCAGCACCCCACGATCCGCGCACACCCCCACCCCCCGAGCCATGCCGGCCGATGCGCTCCCCCGTTTTGAAGCACATCGACCGGCACACCCCGACCAGCGCCGACGCCCCGATCCGTCCAGCGCCACATGCCCGGCCGACCCTCGATCGACCGAACACTCGTCCCGTCCCGCGCCCGACCCAGCCCGCCGAACCCGAGCCACAACCCAGCCGGCCCCGCCGCGGACCGCCGAACCCGAGCCCCTGCCCAGCTCAGCCCACCAAGCCCGAACCACAACCCAGCCGGCCCCGCTGCGGACCGCCGAACCCGAGCCCCTGCCCAGCTCAGCCCGCCAAGCCCCGAGCCACAACCCAGCCGGCCCCGCCGCGGACCGCCGAACCCGAGCCCCTGCCCAGCTCAGCCCGCCAAGCCCCGAGCCACAACCCAGCCGGCCCCGCCGCGGACCGCCGAACCCGAGCCCCTGCCCAGCTCAGCCCGCCAAGCCCCGAGCCACAACCCAGCCGGCCCCGCCGCGGACCGGCCTGTCGATCGCCGAGCCGCTTCCTGGACCAGCCCCTGCCGAACCGGCGCCTGTCAACCGCCCGCGCCCGACCCGGCCTGCCGAACCTCCGAGCCGCTACCCGGCCGGCCCGCGCCCGACCCGCCTGGCGGCTCTGAGCCACTGCCCGACCGGTCTGCGCTCAACCGGCCCGGCGAACCCCGAGCCACTGCCCAACCAGCCGGCGTTCAATCGGCCGGATCTCTAAGTGCCAGCGATCAATGCGCCCCGCTCTGCTCCGCCCTGCCCCGAGTTCACGCAGGCCGGACTCCCCAGGTCAGGCCCTGGGCGCGGCGCGACGTCCTCAGCTCACGCACCGCCGAGGTCCCCAGGTCACCCACCCGACCGCGGCCGGGCTCAGCACCAAGGGGTGGAGCTGAGACCCGCGGTCCGGCGCGGCGGCGACGGATGCCGGAGCCCGCCAACACCGCCATCCACGCCGAATCCCAACGACGCCGCAACCGACACCGGAGCCCCGACGACGCCACAGCCAACGCCGACCCCGACGGCGCCGAAGCCCGGTAGCGCACCCCGAGCGGTAGCGCACCCCGAGCGGTGGCACCGTCATCCACGCCGGAGCCCAGCAGTGCCGCGACCAGCACCGGAGCCCGACGACGCCGAAGCCAACGCCGACCCCGACGGCGCCGAAGCTCGGTGACGTGCCCGAGCGGTGGCACCGAACCCGAAGGCGCCGCGACGACTGCTACAGCCAGCCTCGCAGTGCAGCAACCGACACCCGGCCGCGGCCGCAGCGGCTCCCGACGGCGAAGCAACCGACACCGGAACCCGACGGCGCCGCGACCCACGCCGAAGCCCGCTTGAGCCACACCGGACGCCCGTCAGCGCCGCAGCCGAGACCCGCTTGAGCCACACCCGACGCCCGTCAGCGCCGCAGCCGAGACCCGCCTGAGCCACACCCGACGCCCGTCAACGCCGCAGCCGAGACCCGCCTGAGCCACACCCGACGCCCGTCAACGCCGCAGCCGAGACCCGCCTGAGCCACACCCGAGACCCGGCGGCACGGCAGCCGAGACCCGGCGGCGGCGCAGCCAGGACCGGATGGCGCCGGGATCGACGCTGGAGGCCCGTGGCGCCGCGGCGGGTGCTGCGCGGCCGCGGCGCCGGGGCTGGTCAGCGCTTCCAGAAGGCGCCCCTGGACTTGGGCGGGTCGGGGTGGTCGCCCGAGACCTTGTCGAGCTCCTCGAGGACCTGCTGCCACAGCTCGTCGAGAGGCTGGGAGGCGATGGCCTCCGGGGTGAGGCGGTCGGCCAGGAGGCGCAGGACGCCGATGCCCAGCACCGCCAGGCGCGAGCCCAGGTCTTCGAGCAGCTCGCGGCGCTCGAAGTCGGGGCGGTCGGCGGCGGCGCGCAGGCGGCGGGCCTCCTCGGCGGCGAGCTGGCGCAGCTCCGCCGAGTCGGCGCGCTGGCGCTCCGCCTCGACCGACGGCTGGGCCGCGGGCTGCGCCGAGGCCGGTGCCTGCGGGCGGACCGAGCCCCGGCCGCGCAGTGCCCGCGCGACACCGCCGGCGGGACGGGCGAACACGCTGCCGCCACCGGTCGCCGTCTTGCGCTGCACGGTGCCGCCCGGGGCCGGTGGCGGCGCCATCGGCGGCATCGGCGGCGGGCCGCCCGGTGCGGGTGCGGGCATCGCGACGGCCCGGGCCAGGTCCGGCGCGGCCGAGGCATACGACATCGCCGTCGGGTGCAGCGGCGGTGGGGGCACCGCCGTCGGCAGCTCCCAGCCGGCCGGCGACTCGACGGGCTGCACCACCTGGCGCGGCTCGGCGCCGTCGGTGACGACCCGCTTGTCGACCGCGACATACGCGGTGAACCGGCACAGCACCCCGAAGCGCAGCGACACCGCGGTGATCCGCTGCTCGAGCTGGTTGTCGTCGCTGGTGGCGGCCCAGCGGGCGCCGGGCCCGGCGACATAGGCGTCCTCCAGGTCGCGCAGCAGCGCGCGGGCCCAGATCGCGGTGAGCGCCGGGTTGTCGTGCTCGGTGGCGGTGACGGTGGTCGACCAGGGGGTGCCGTCGCGCATGGTGCCGGCGACGGTGAGCGTGCCGCCGGCCGGGCCGCGATACCGCCCGGTGACGACGAACGGCACGCCGGGGAACACGTCGGGCAGTCTGGCTGGTGCCTGGGTGCCGTCGATGAGGTCGAGCCCTTCGGCGGTGACGGTGACGCCGCTGACGACGGGCGCGCCGATCCGCCGGTGGATGCGGTCCATGGCCTCGTCGAGCCGGTCCTCGCTCTCGACGAGCTCGCAGCGGCCACCGCCGGCGATCGCGAGACGCCCGAGGAACCCGGCGTTGACGGCCTGGTCGATGCCGACGGTGTGCACCCGCACCCCGCGCAGCGCGCCCGTGACGGTCCGCAGGATCTGGTCCTCGTTGCCGACCTGGCCGTCGGTGACCAGGACGAGCACCCGGTCGCGGTCGCCGGTCGCGGCGTCGAGCAGCTTCAGCCCGTCGATGAGCGGCTGGAGCAGCTCGGTGCCGCCGCGGGCGTCGACCCGGGACAGGTGCTCGACGGCCCGGAAGCGGTGCCGGTCGGTGCCGTCGGCCAGGCCGGACGGCAACGAATCGGGTGTCTCCACCCGGTCGTCGAAGGACAGCACGGCGAAGCGGTCGGTGGCGGTGAGGGTGTCGACGATGCGGGCGGCGGCGCGGCGCGCGGCGACCATCTTCCAGCCGCCCATGCTGCCGGAGCGGTCCAGCAGCAGCACCACGTCCTTGGCCTTCGGCGGCGCCTGCGACTCCGGCGGCAGCACCGTCAACCGATAGGTGCCTTCGCCGCCCTCGGCGTCGGGCACCACCGCGAGCCCGGCCTCGCCGGCGCCATAGGCCAGCCGGAGCACGAAGTCGCGGTCGGCCCGCTCGCCGGGGCGCACCGACACGGTGCGCTCGGTCTGCTGCACGGCGTGCAGGCTGGAGCGGACCTCGCCGAGCGGCAGCCCGGCCGGGTCGATGTCGACGTCGATGCTCAGGCGCAGCGGGTTGGGGAAGCCGGGCAGCAGGACCGGCGGCGTGATGCGGGAGGCGTCGGGCACGGCGTCGGTGTCCAGGGCGTGTCCGGCGCCGACACTGTCACCGTCGAGGGCACCGCCGGGGATGTAGCGCGGGGCGACGACCAGCGGGAATCGGAACGTGGCCTCGCCGTCCTCGAACGCCAGCGGGCCCGCCAGTGACAGTGACACGCTGACCCGCTCGCCGGGCAGGATGTTGCCGACGCGCATGGTGAACACGTCGGGCCGCTCCTCCTCGGCGATCGAGGCGCGCTGGCCGGCGGCGACGGCGCGGTCGTAGGTCTCGCGGGCGGCGCCGCGCTCCTGCAGCTCCGCCTCGACGACCCGCCCGTCGGCGGTCATCGCCATGCGGGTCACGGCCGCCCGGTCGGGCAGCGGGAAGACATAGGTGGCCTCGAGGGGCACGTCGTGGACGTTGACGAACTCCTGGGTGAGGTCGATGCGCGCGACCAGGCCGGTGATGGCCGTGCGCACGTCGATCCGGTCGAGCGGCAGGTTGCCCCGCTCGGTGCGCAGCGCGCCGAGACCGGCGTCATCCTTCGGGGCGGCGACCCGCTGGGCCTCGGCCTCGGTCATCGTGGCGACTCTCATTGCCCACTCCCTAGCTCGGCACTCGTATCACGCGTCAGTCCGTTGGCCAGACCCAGCGCTGCCAGCAGCTCCAGCAGCGGCTTGGCGGCTGTCTGGATGGCGGCCACGTCGTCGGGCCCAGGTGTGCCGGGCAGCAGCAGCGTCACGTCACCGCCCAGCGGCACCCCGCTGAGCAGTGCGGGCGGCGGCGCCGGTGGCGGCGGTGTGTGCGGTGCGGGCGGCTCGGCCCAGAACCGTGTCCTGGGTTGCTCGTGCTTCGGCAGGTCGGCGATCTCCCACAGGACAGCGTCGGGTGCCTCGGCAAGCTCGATCTGGATGTCGGCGATCCGCCTGCCTTCCGACTGGCGACGTTTGATCGCCACCAGCTGCGCAAGGTGTCGCGGACCGTAGAGCGCGGTGCGGCCCCGCATGGTCGGGCGGTCGACGAGGCCGATCGTCGCATACCACCTGATGGCACGGGCGTCGGGAACGTCGCGCACCCGACCGTTGGGTGCGCCCGCATAGGCGGTGCCCTCGAGCGCGGCGGCAACACGTGCCGTCAGCTCGTCAAGCGTCCATCCTGTCGCGGTCACCCGCCAATCATGACACTGTCACATGACACTGTCAACAAATCGGGGCAGCCGGACCTCGGCCCGCACCCCCGGCCGCGCGTCCAGCAGCCGCACCGTGCCGCCGTGCCGCCGGACCAGCTCACGCACGATCGCCAGGCCGAGGCCGGTGCCGCCGGCGTCGCGGGCGCGGCCGTCGTCGAGGCGGGTGAAGCGGTCGAAGACCCGCTCGCGCAGCGGCCCCGGGATGCCCTCCCCGTCGTCGGTGACAGTGACAACGACCTCCTGGCCGTCGGACTCCGCCTGCAGCACCACCTTGTTGCGGGCGTGCCGGACCGCGTTGTCGGCGAGGTTGAGCACCACCCTGATGAGCGCGTCCTGCTCGCCCTCCACCCACAGCGACTCGCCCGACGGTTCGACGTCGACGCCGGTGTACCGCTTCGCCAAGGTCCTCAGCAGGCTCTGCATCTCGACCGGCTCCCGCGCCACCCGCCGCCCGTCACGCTCGTCCGCCCTGGCCAGCAGGAGCAGGTCGTCGACCAGCCGGGACAGGCGGTCCAGGTCGGTCAGCAGGTCGTCGCCGACGGTCTGCCAGTCACCGAGCTGCTGCGCCACCTCGACCTGGATGCGCATGCTCGCCAGCGGGCTGCGCAGCTCGTGCGCCGCGTCCGCGATGAAGGACCGCTGCCTGGCCCGGGTCGTCGCGAGCCGGTCCAGCATGTGGTTGAGCGTCACCGCAAGCCGTTGGATCTCGTCGCTGGACGGCGGCACCGGCAGCCGCTCGTCGGTCGCCGCGCCGGTGATCCGCTCGGCGGACGCGCTGAGCCGGTCGACGGGCGCCAGCGCCTGCCCGACGACCTTCCAGGCGATCGCGACCAGGATGGTGACCAGCGCCGGGTACGTCACCCACAACGACGTCTTGAGCAGTTCGAGGCTGCGGTTGTAGTCGCCCAGCGGCACCGCGACCACGACGATCCGGCCGTCCTCGACCTGCCGCACGGTGACCCGCAACTGGTCGGGCTGCAGCGCCCGGTCGCCGGACACGGTGATCCGCTCGTGCAGGGCCTTGTCGATCTCGTCGCGATGCAGCAACGGCACGAGCAGGTCGGCGTTCCGGTCGCCGGCGACGACCCGGTGCTGGGCGTCGAGCACCTGCACGACCTGCCCCGCCGGGGCGGGCAGCGGCGACGGCAGCGTCGAGCCCTCCTCCAGCATGGCGGCGATCTCAGCGATCGTGGTGTCGGCGGAGCGGTCCAGGGTGCCCCGGAAGCTGTACGTCATCGCGGTCGCCATCGCCACGCCGGCGATCGCCAACCCGACGACCAGCCCACTCGTACCGAGGAGGACCAGCCGGCCTCGAAGCGACAGACGCGACCACCAGATCATGCTGACCTGAGCCGGTATCCGGCGCCGCGGACCGTCTCGAGGGCGTCGCGACCCAGCTTGCGCCGCAGGTAGCCGACGTAGACCTCGACGGCGTTGGGCGCGGTGTCGATGCTGGCGTCCCACACGTG
This sequence comes from Dactylosporangium sp. NPDC050588, assembly GCF_040654975.1. Taxonomy (NCBI): domain Bacteria; kingdom Bacillati; phylum Actinomycetota; class Actinomycetes; order Micromonosporales; family Micromonosporaceae; genus Dactylosporangium; species Dactylosporangium sp. NPDC050588. The sequence goes on from NZ_JBFAJA010000037.1 coordinate 45,362, forward strand.
ATCGAGCAGCTCGGTCTTCGACACCACCTGCCCGGGGCGGCGCATCAGGTACTCCAGCAGCGCGTATTCCCGCGCCGTCAGCACGATCTCCTCGCCGCCGCTGGTGACCCGCCGACGCGCCGGATCCAGGGTCAGCTCCCCGACCGTCAGGACGCTCGGCCGCTCCGGCGCGCCGCGGCGCAGCAGCGCACGGAGGCGGGCGACCAGCACCACGTACGAGAACGGCTTGGTCAGGTAGTCGTCGGCGCCGCAGTCGAGGCCGTCGGCCTGGTCGTACTCGCCGTCCTTCGCGGACAGCATGAGCACCGGCACCCAGTTCTTCTCCGCGCGCAGCGCGGAGACCACCCGGTACCCGGACAGGCCGGGCAGCATGATGTCCAGGATCACCGCGTCGTAGCCGCCGTGTCTGGCCAGCTCAAGGCCGGTCGGCCCGTCCCCGGCGACGTCCACGGCGAACCCTTCCGCCTGCAGGCCGCGCTGCAGCGCCCCCGCCATGCGGATCTCATCCTCGACCACCAGCAGCCTCACGTGCACCAGCGTGGCACGCTGTGCTGTGGGAACGCACAGGCGGTCTCAGCGATGTCACAGCCGACCCCGCGCACCATGGTCGGCAGGAGGTGTACCCAATGTCGAAGTTCACGTCACGACCTGTCCTACGGTGGGCGGTGCCCGCGGTCGCCGCGGTCGCCGTGGTGGGTGCCGGCGTGGCCGCAAAGACCCTCGCCGTCGCCGCCGAGCCGAACCTGCCGCCGCGCACCGCCGCGCAGCTGCTGGTCGATCTGCAGACCGCGCAGCTGGACGGCCTGTCCGGCACCGTCGTCGAGCGCGCCGACCTGGGCCTGCCGGCCCTGCCGTCGCTGCTGGGCGAGCAGAGCTCGGAGCTCACGTCGCTCGTGTCGGGCAAGCACACCCTGCGGGTGTGGTATTCGGGACCTGACAAGGCCCGGCTGTCGCTGCTCGGCACGCAGGGGCAGAGCGACATCATCCACAACGGCTCCGACACCTGGACCTGGAACAGCAAGTCCGCGACGGCGCAGCACTACAAGAAGAACGGCGCCGAGGCGGACCCGACGCAGAAGGGTCCGGTCCCGAGCGAGCTGCCGAAGAGTCCTCAGGAAGCGGCCGACCTCGCCCTCAAGGCGATCGACCCGACCACGCAGGTCTCCATCGGCAACTCCGCGAAGATCGCCGGCCGGGACGCGTACGAGCTGATCCTGCGCCCGCGTGACACGGCGTCGACGATCGGTCAGATCCGCCTGGCCATCGACGCGCAGGAGAAGCTGCCGCTGCGGGTGCAGGTGCTCGCCAAGGGCGACTCCAACCCGGCGTTCGAGGTGGCGTTCACGCAGGTGAGCTTCGCCCGGCCGGACGACTCGCAGTTCGTGTTCAACCCGCCGGCCGGCACCAAGGTCGAGGAGGCGGACCCGGGCAAGGCCGAGGGCGCCGGCAAGCAGCCGGAGCACAACGGCCAGCAGAACGGTGAGCAGCCCAAGAGCACCGTCATCGGCACCGGCTGGACCTCGGTCTTCGTCGTGCGGACCGGGCAGCCGGGGCAGGCCTCGACGGACCCCGCCGAGGAGAAGAAGGTGCAGGACGCCATCAACCAGCTCCCGCTGGGCAACGGCGGCCGGACGTTCAACAGCAAGCTGTTCAGCGTGCTGATCACCGACGACGGCCGGATCCTGGCCGGCGCGGTGACCCCGGAGCGGCTCTCGCAGGTGGCCGCGGACCCGGCGGCCGCGCTCAAGTAGGCAACGAGATCACTGAGGGACCGGGGCGGCCTTGCCCCGGTCCCTTTCCTCGTGCCGGGCCGCCGCCGCGCGGTGCAGCGTCGCGATGGAGTACATGTCGCGGGCCCGCCGCAGCAGCTCCTCCTCGGACTCGGTGTTCTGCCGCACGGAGAAGCCGACCGTCGCGTACGCCAGGACGCTCAGCAGCACGCAGGCGACCACGCAGACCGGCGTGAGCAGGGCCAGCGGGCTCGCACCGCTGACCGGCTCGCTCGACGGCACGGCGTCGACCCGCACCGCGGTCATCACCGCGTAATGCGTGCTGCAGGCCGCCAGGGCCATGATCGCCGCGGCGACGCCGAGCGCCCTGTTGCCGCGGACCGCCGACACGCACCACAGGGACACCGTCGCCCCGACGACCGCCGCGACGAGGGCGGCCAGGGCGGTCGCCGGGTCGTAGCCGACGGTCCCGGCGACACGCATCGCGAGCGGCGCGGTGCTGTACGCCGCGGCCATACCGGCGCCGGTGACGAGCCCGGCCGGCAGCACCTTCCACAGCGACGGCCGGCCGAAGCCGACGATGTACAGGCCCAGGCAGTACACCACCACCGCGATGCCGAAACCGAGCGCCGTGATCGGCACGTCGTAGCGGACCACCCCGTCGGGCACGTCGGTGCCGAGCAGCGCCATGAAGTGCGGCACCCAGCTGCCCGCTCCCCCGATGCCGACGGCCGACAGTGTCAGCCACCGGGCTCTGCCGCCGCCGCTGGACGCCCTGGACCGGGCGGCGATGAACACGCCGAGCAGGCATCCGAGGAATGACAGGACGAGGGCGAGCGCCGGCGTGATGGCGCCGTAGGCGAAGTGCTCCACGATCACCCATTCAGCCAGCGCGATGGGTGGGTCGGTCGGACAACCTGTGCGCGTTTGCCCTCACCCTGCGGGGGTAGCTGAGAGTGAGCACCGAGAGTAAGGGGAGCACACATGAGTCAGGTTGTGGAGAGCGTGGACGTGGCCGTGCCCGTCCGGACCGCTTACAACCAGTGGACCCAGTTCGAGGAGTTCCCGGCGTTCATGCACAGCGTGCGGGAGATCCGCCAGCTCGACGACACGAGGCTGCACTGGGTGGTGGAGTTCGGCGGTGTACGGCGTGAGTTCGACGCGCGCATCACCGAGCAGCACCCGGACGAACGGGTCGCCTGGACGTCGACGGAAGGCCCCCGGCACGCCGGTGTGGTGACGTTTCACCGGCTCGACGACACGCACAGCAGGGTGACCGCGCAGCTCGACATCGACCCGGAGGGCTTCGTCGAGAACGTCGCGGACAAGGTCGGCATCGTGGACCGGGTGATCAAGTCCGACATGGCGAACTTCCGCGAGTTCATCGAGCACCGGGGCACGGAGACCGGGGCCTGGCGCGGCGACGTGGCCTCCCCCTCGACGGCTCCCGCCGCACCGAAACCCGGTTCGTGGCTGCACGGCGACGCGGTCCAGGCCGCGCCCGACCTCACGCAGAGCACTGACGTCACGCGCATGCCGGACGCGGACGACTCCCGGCACGCCATCTGAGCTCCACTCTCCACCGCACCGGAAAAGCCGGCCGGCCAGCGTTCGCGCTGACCGGCCGGCGTGCTGTGTGCCGGGGCTACCGCCGGCGCGCCGTGCTGAGCAGCCGGCCGCTGCCCAGGGTGTACGGTGCGCCGTCCGGCCCGCCGAACAGCTCCACGTCCGCGAACCCGCCGGCGCGCAGCAGCTCGCCGAGGTGCCCGCTGGTGTAGACGTGGTGCACGGCGGTCGCGGTGAGCCGCTCCTCGCCGCGCGTGAACGTGTAGGTGCTGAGCATCCGGCTCGCGACCACGTCGTAGTCGGTGCTCGTCTCGACGGTGATGTCGCCGGTGCGCATCACCCGGTCCGCCCTGGTGAAGCCGGGCAGGACCGACTCCGCCGCCGCGCTGAACTCGACGACGAACCAGCCGCCGGGGCGCAGCGCCGCGGCCGCCGCCGCCACGAACTCGGGCAGCTCGGCCGGCTCCAGGTAGCCGAAGCTGTTGCCGAGGCACAGCACGGCGTCGAACTCGCCGGTCCGCGGGATGTCCCGCATCTCGGCGACCCTGAACTCGACCTCCAGGCCGTTCTTCGCCTGTACTGCGTGCGCGACGGCCTCTTCGGAGATGTCCACACCGGTGACACGGTGGCCGCGGGCGGCGAGGGCGAGGCTGTGCCGGCCGCTGCCGCAGGGCACGTCGAGCACCCGTGCCCCGGGTCTGATCCTCGTCTCGATGAAGTCGACGTCGGCGGCGGTCATCTCGGGTCCGGCGACGCGGCGCCAGAACTCGTTCGGGAGCTCGGTGAAGAAGTCCGCGTACCACGCGGACTGGACGTGCTGGGACAACTGAGGATCTCCTCTTGGATGCGCACGATCGGGGTCTCTGCGTCGCCCGGGCACACCTCGGCAGACCATCGGACCGCGTCGGGTCCGTGGTTCACCGGCGACCCGGGACCGTGTCCCGGGCAGGCATGGCATCCTCCAAGAAGCTGTTGCGCCGACGGTACCAGCGACGCATCGACAGCCGGAAGCGCTTATTCGACGGGTCGGCGCTGCGCGGGGACCCTCGTCTCCGCCGGGGTCGTGCTCTCCGAGGGCGTGTAACGGCCCGACTCCATCGACCAGTCGACGTTGCCGCGGATCCAGTGCGCGAAGTCGCCGGCGACGGCCGCGACCGCGAAGTCGCCCGCGAGCGGCCCGGCCTGGAACCGCTCACGGGCCGCGATGAACTCCTCCACCAGGGCGTCGTGCTCGGCGACCGCCACGCGGACCGCCGCCTCCACCGGCAGCCGGCGCTCGTGCCGCAGGGCGAGCACGATGTTGTGGTGATCGCCGGCGGCCTCCTCCTTCGGCCACGACACGAGATCGTTGAAGATCGCGGTGATCATCCCGGCGGAGCGGCGCATCACGGCGAAGTCCGCGTCCTCGAACACCCCCGGGGACAGCTCGACGCCGTGCATGGGCTCGATGAGGTCGAAGAACATGTCGATGGCCGCGGTGCGGAAGCGCATGGTGCGGTACTCGGCGACGGGCGGCGGACGGTTGGCGGCGCGGTTGCCGGCCTCCCAGACGGTGGCCTCCAGATAGTCGCCGACGTGGGCGACGAACCGCTCCCGCCAGGCGGGCCCGACGCGCTGCCTGGTGCGCCGCCACACCTCGGCGACGGCCCTGAGGTGGCCCTTCGGGTCCTCGCCGTCGTCGCCGAGCAGCTGCATGACCTCGTCGACGAGGCGCCTGGTCGCCGCCGGGTCGCCGGCCCGCTCGAGGCGGTCGTCGAGGGCGAAGACGCTGATCAGCCAGGCGGTGGCGAGCCGCAGGTCGGCGGGTGCGGCGTCGGGGTAGGTGCGGGCCATCAGGTTGGCGAACCTCGCCCTGGCGAACGCGGCCCGGGCGCCCGCGCGGTCGAGCAGGCCGTGCCGGGTGGCCCAGTGCAGCGACCAGCGCTGGACGAGGTCGGCGTGCGGCGAGAGGCGCGGTGCGAACGGGCACAGGACCGCCAGCGTCGACTGCATGATGCACCCCTCTTGCCCCAGGAGGTCTTCATGGTCGCTGCTTTTCGGGGATTACGCGACCCTGTTCGAGGGTTTCGAGTCGATATTCCTTTTTGTCGAGTTACGCGCGGGCCGCACAGGTGCCGTATTGAGCTTGACCGAGGTCCATGGGTCCCCGGCCTTCGACGGGCGTGAAAAAGTGTCGTACCCCGGCGCTATCGTGCGCTTGTTCGGCTGGTTCGGCTGTTCTTGTTCGGCTTCTTTCTTGGAGGTACGGCCGTGTATCGACAAGGCGACGTCCTGCTGGTGCCCATCGCCGCGGGTGAGGTGCCCGCGACCGCGGTGCCCGCCCCGCGCGACCGCTCCGGCCGCATGATCCTCGCCCGTGGCGAGGCGACCGGCCACGCCCACGTGATCGTCGGGCCCGACACGCTGCTGCTCGCCGACCGCGACGACATCGACCGGCTCTTCGTCAAGGTCGTGTCCAAGGCGAGGGTCGTCCACGAGGAGCACGGCTCGATCGCGATCCCCGCCGGGGCGTACCGGATCATCCGCCAGCGCGAATACGTGCCCGGCTCGTGGCGTCCGGTGGCGGACTGATGACCACGACCCCGCTCACCTCCGAGACCAGCGCCGCGGCGCTCGGCGCCAACGCGGCGAAGTGGCTCGCCGCGGGCCTGTCGACCGCGCCCGCCGACCGCGAGGCCGCCGCCGAGGCGGTCCGCCTGGCCTACCGCTCGGCCGGCCTGCCCGAGCCGGCGCACATCGTGTGGTTCGCCTCACCGGCCGCGGGCGCCAGGGCGGCCGCCCTGCTCACCGGCCGCCGCGACCTGCCGGGCCCGGCCGCCGCCCCGCGACCCATGACCACCGCCGCCCGCCGCGCCGCCCGGGCCGGTCTCGCCCTGCCCACCACCCGCCTGGGTGTGGGGGCCGCGGCCTCGTTCAGCGACGACGACGTGCTCGTGGCCGAGGAGCTGCGCGCCCAGGGCTGCCCACCCGTCCCGGGCACGGCCGGCGTCTCGGTCCGCGCCGCCGTCCGCACCACCCCGTGGGCCGCCGCGCGCGCCGAGGTCCACGAGTCGCTCGGCCCCGACGGCTGGGCCCGCCTGTGGGCCGCCTGCGGCGCCGACGTGTGGCGCATGGTCAACGACCGCGTCGCCACCCCGCTGCGGACCCACCTGCGCAGCGAGCTGCCCGCTCACGCCCGCACCGTCCTGCTCGACGCCGTCTCCGGCCAGCACGACGCGGGCTGGCTCGCCGCCTTCGACGCGGCCGCCTCCCGCGCCGACACACCCGGCGCGCTGGCCCCGCCTCTGCCGCGGGACGGCGGTCCGGGCTCGGGCGGCTCCGTGCACGCCGGCTCCGACGGCCGGGACGCCGCGTCCGGCGCGTCGTTGGGTGACTCAGGGCTCCGCGTCCGGTGCGTCCCTGGGTGATGGCGCTCAGGGCTCCGCGTCCGGCGCGTCGTTGGGTGACGGCGCTCAGGGCTCCGCGTCCGGTGCGTCCCTGGGTGATGGCGCTCAGGGCTCTGCGTCCGGTGCTTCCTTGGGCGACGGTTCCCGGGGCGGAGGGTGGGGCGGCAGTTCGCGGGGTGGGGGCTCCAGGCTGGGTGGTTCCCTGCGCGGCGGCGCTCCCGGTGGTTGGGCCGGCAGTTCGCGGGGCGGTGGGCTCCGGGCCGACAGCCCGCGCGGCGGCGGGGCCGGAGAAGTCCGGGGCGGCGGATGGGCCGAGGACATCCAGGGTGACGGCCTCCGGGACGGCCCAGCGGCCGGCAACGCTCAGGGCGACGGCCTCCGGCGCGGCGAAGGGGGCGGAGGTGCTCAGGCCGGCGGCCGCCCGGCCAGCGGCGCGGGAGCCGCATACCCGGTCGGTGGCTTCGGGGTCGACGCCCAGCGGGTCGACGGCGCGCGGGCCGACGGGGGCAGGGCCGACACCGCAGTGCTGCGTGCCGCGCAGCGGCTCGCGGGGCTGGCGGGTGTGGCGCGGTCCGCCGGGTGGTGGTGGCCGTATGCCAACGTCGCCATCCTGACCGACCGGCCCGTCGAGCTGCACCGCGACAACGTGGGGCGGCTGCACGCCGCCGACACGCCCGCGCTGCGCTACGGCGACGGGTTCGCGCTGCACGCGTGGCGCGGCATGCCGATCCCCTCGGAGCTCGTGCACCGGCTCGCCCGCCTGACCCACGCCGAGATCGCCGCGGAGCGCAACGCCGAGCTGCGGCGCGTCATGCTCGAGCACTTCGGCTATGAGCGCTACCTGCGGGAAGCGGGCGCGCGGCGGCTCGGCTCCGACGCGTGCGGCGTCCTGTGGCAGCTGCGCTTCGCCGACGACGAGCCGCTCACCATGGTGGAGGTCATCAACAGCACCCCGGAGCCCGACGGCACCAGCCGCATCTATTGGCTGCGCGTCCCACCGACCACCCGCACCCCTCGGGAGGGGGTGGCCTGGACGTTCGGGCTCACCGAGCAGGAGTACCAGCCGCTGGTCGAGACCTGACCGGCGCGGGCCGGCGGGGTCAGCCGCCGCCGTGTTGCGCCTCGACCTGCGCGCGGCTCGGGCCGAGGTCCGGCCAGTCGCGCTTCGGGTCGGTCTCGACGAGCTCGACCGTGTCGCTGGGGCGGACGCGCGCGGGCAGCTCGCCGAACCTGGCATGCCGCAGGAAGGCCAGGTCCGGATCGCTGAACGTGATCCTGGCCGAGCCGTCTTCCGCCGTGTCGCTCGTCATACCGACAATCGTCCGCCGGGTTCGGGCCCGTGCGCAAGGCCGCCGGGCGCCGTGCACGGTCGTCTTCACCGCCTTGCGGCGGGCGCCGTGGCATGGGCGCCGCGGCCCCCTTCGCGGTCCCGAGGGGTGACGGGCGTCGCGAGTTGGGATGCGGGGGGAGCTGTGGGCCACGAGAATGGGGTGATGCCGAGCGTGGGGCGGGCGAAGGTGCTCGCGTACCGGACCGTCGCCAACCAGCTGCACGAGCGGGTCGACACCGACCCGGGTGACCTCGCGGTGCTCGACCTCGGGGTGCCCAACGTGCCGGCCGGGACGGCGCGGCAGGCCCTCGCCGCGCGGACGAGCAGGTTCGACGGGGACCTCGCGATGGTGTGGTCGACCCGGGGCGCACGGCACCTGCACCGACGGGCGGACCTGCCGGGGCTGGTCGCGGCGCTGTGGCCGGTGAGCGACGCCGACGCGGAGGCCAGGTTCGGCAGCAAACAGATCCCCGACGGCGGCAAGCTGGGGATCGGGGCGTTCCGGGCGACGGCCGAGGCGTTCGCGGCGGTGGTCAAGGGGCCGACGTCGAAGGGTGACGCGAGCCGGGGCGTCAGCGACCTCGTCCCGGAGGCGTTGACGTACCACTGCGGGCCGTGCAAAGCGACGCACATCGCCGGGTCGGTGTTCCAGCAGGCCGGGCTCGCGGGTGGGGTGCAGCTCGACGAGGCGGCGGCCACCAGCGTGCTGCTGCCGATCGACGACCCGCCGCCCGTGCCGGAGGGGCCGGGCGACCCGTCGGGGCTGATCCGCGCGTACCTGCGGCTGCTCGGACCCGCGACGCCCAGCGACGTCGCGAAGTACCTCGGCACGACCGTCACGGCGATCAAGCCGGCGTGGCCGGATGGCCTGGCCGAGGTGAGCGTCGACGGGCGCAAGACGTGGATCCCCGAGGAGTGCCTGGCGGACCTGCTGGACGCCGGGCCGGTGCGCGGGGTGCGGCTGCTGCCGGCGTCCGATCCGTTCCTGCAGGCGCGGGACCGCGGCGTGCTGACGCCGCAGAAGGAACGGGAGAGGGAGGTCTGGCGGGTGCTCGGCAACCCCGGGGCGCTGCTGGTCGACGGGGACCTCGCGGGGTCGTGGCGGGCGAAGGTCGCGGGGAAGCGGCTGGCGGTGACGGTGTCGGCGTGGGGGCCGCTGCGGGCGCCGGTGCGGGCCGCGATCGACGAGGAGGCGCAGCGGGCGGCGGCCGCGCGGGGCATCCCCACCGCCGAGGTCACCGTGGAGCGCGGGGATACTTGAGCGCATGAGCTACTTGATCGCGTTCGCGTCGCGGCGGTTGGTGGAGGACGAGTCGCTCCTCCCTGGGTACGTGTACCACGACCCCGAGGACGCGACCCTGCCGGCCGCGCCCGACGGGCGGAAGGCCAGCGGGTGGAACCTGCTGGTCGGCGATGAGACCGACGAGCAGCTCGCCGACGCGGGTGAGCTGCTCATGCCCGACCTGGAGTGGCTCGTCGAGCGCTACCCGGCGTTCGGCAAGGTCGTCAGCGCGGGTTCCGAGGGGCGGCAGTTCGAGTGGGACGCCGACTCCGGCACCTACACCGACGTCGGCCCCTCCACGTTTCAGGACTGAGGCCCCGGCACCGGCAGGATGATCGACGACGGGGCCAGGATCTCCTGCCGGACGGCGCGCAGCTCCAGCTCATGACCGAGCGGCGCGCCCGTGCCCGGGTTGCGCGAGAAGCGCGGGTGCGCCCCGCCGCTGACCTGGACCCGGATGCGGCGCCCGGCCGCGAACCGGTACGCGGTCGGCCACAGATCCACCCGCACCTCGACCCCGCCGCCACCGGTGGCGCGGGCGAGCCCGTCGCAGATGTTCCACGAGCGGTCCTGCTCGTCCACCTCGCACAGCCGGACAAACACGTCGAAGTGCGGCACGAGGTCGCGGTCGGTGAACGCCGTGCCGTCCGGCCGGACGCAGGCCGCCCGGACGGTGATCTCCGCGGCGATCGGGCCGACCACCTCCAGGGGCTCCTCGAGGGGCTCGGACGTGAACGTCAGCACGTCCGGTCGAGCCTCGAGCGGGTGGTTGTCGCGCCGGCCGGAGATCTTGCCGATGAGCCGCGGGCCACCGAGCGCCGGCGTCGGGTCCTTCGGATCGTACGTGAACCCTTCCAGCCGCTCGCCGTCCGGCTCGGCGGTGGCGCTCAGGCCGCCGTCGCGGCCCAGGTGCCACCGGCGCGTCCCACCGTCCGCGGGAGGCCATTCCGGCAGCTCCCGCCACGTGTCGGTGCCGCCGACGTGGACCCGGACGGGCTGTTCGCGGATGCTTTCGGGGCCGCCGGTGTGCGCGCGGAACCAGGCGACGGCCTCGGCCGCGGAGTGCTGGAAGAGCCCGGCGCTGCCGTGGTGCCACGGGCCGACGGTGAGGTGCGGCCGGAGACCCGCCGCTCGTAACGCGGTGTAGTCGGCCAGTTGCCATGGCAGGAAGATGTCGTACCAGCCGCCTATCATCAGGACCGGCGCGGTGACCTTCGGCAGGGTGTGGGCGTGGCCGCGCTGAGTCCAGTAAGGGGAGGTGGGATCGGCCTCGGCGAGCCACCGCTGGAAGAACTCGACCTCGGCGCCGGTCGTGATGCGGTCCGCCTCGGCGAGCGGCACGCGGGCGAGGCCGCGCTGCAGTCTCGGCTGGCCTCGCAGCAGGTCGACGGCGTTGTCCAGCCGGGTGCCGCGCTGCGCGTCGAGGATCGCCGACCAGGTGAGCACGGTGTCGAGGGAGAAGGCGCCGCCGGCGTAGGTCGGCGGGCCGAAGTCGGAGGCGGTGACGATCGTGGCCATCGCCTTGAGCTCGTCGCCCGCCTCGGCCGCGAGCGCCCACTGCACGAAACCGACGTAGCTGGGGCCGTAGGTGAGGAGGCGGCCGTCGTACCAACGCTGCAACCGCAACCAGTCGAGGGTGTCGAGGCCGTCCTCGCGCTCCTGCAGCAGCGGCTCGAACGTGCCGCCGGAGTCCGACGTGCCCCGGCACGACTGGATCAGCACGTTGAAGCCGCGCTGGGCGACGGCGCGGCACAGCACGCTGGTGGGCGCGCCGCGGCCGTAGGGCGTGCGCACCAGCACCGTGGGCAGCGCGGCGTCGAGGGCCGGGCCGTAGTGGTCGGCGCGCAGGATCGCGCCGTCGCGCATCCGGACGGGGATGCCCTTGGTGACGCGGACACGTCCGGTCAGCGCGGGCGGGAGCTTCAGCAGTCGGCCTACGGGGTCGAGCCTCATGCCGCCCTACGTTAGTAGTCGTTGCAGCAGCGGCCCATGAGCGCCTTGACGTTGTTGACGTAGTTCCAGTTGGTGATCCCGGCGTCACCCTTGGTGAGGTCGACCGCGCCGGCGCCGTTGTTGTAGGCGGACACGACCGCGTTGAGCAGCGTCGGGTCGGCGCCCATGATGTCGAACGTGCCGAGCTGCTCGCCGAAGTAGCGGATCGCCCAGGCCAGGTACTGCCCGCCGAGCATCACGTTGTCCTTCGGGGTGTCGATCTTCCAGCTGGTGCCGAAGCGCTGGTTCATCCAGGTCTCGGTGTTGGGCATGACCTGCATGACCCCGACGCCCCCGTCGCAGGCGTAGATGTTGGACTGCCAGCCGCTCTCCTGGTCGGCCACCCCGTACATCAGCCGCTTCGGGACCCTGATTGCCTGCACCTCGGCGGGGGTGTTGCTGCCCCAGAACTGCTTCGTGGACGCCGCGTCCAGATACTCGCGGACGCTCGACTTCGGCAGCTGGGTGCCCTTGTACGTGGGCTGACAGCCGGGCTTCGTGCTGACCTTCGGCGGCGGGGGTGGCAGCGCGGTCTGCTTCGGCGGCGCGATCGACTTCTTCGTCGGGACCTTCGAGGGCGTCGCGGACGGGGTGGGGCTCGGCGGCGGCGGCGCCGACGTCGCCGCCACGACCACCTCGCTCGCCTCGGCGCTCGGCTCGGCCTCCACCTGTGACGGCCGCGAGCCGGCGGACGTGGGCTTCGGATCCTTGCCCTTGACGAGGACCGTGAGCCCGCCGAGCGCGACCAGGACGACCACGACGAGCGCACCCAGCAGGAAGATCATCCCCGGGCGGCGCCGGCGCGGCGCGTCCTCCTCGATCCCCCAGCGCTGCTCAGCGGTGTCGTCGTCCTGATAGAAGCTGCCGTAGCTCATCGATGCCTCCCCGTCCTGGCACGTTATCGCGGACCGCGCCGGCCCGCTGTCCCCTATGACGTCGGAGGAGGCCGGTTTCGATGAGTCCGGGCGCGGTACGTCACATCGCGCACTGTGCGTGACGGCACGCTCGGGCCGCCTGGAACAATGGATGCCATGCAGACCCGCGCAGACCTCCGCAACGTCGCCATCGTCGCTCACGTCGACCACGGCAAGACCACCCTTGTCGACGCGATGCTGCGGCAGAGCGGCGCGTTCCACGCGCGCGCGGAGCAGGTCGACCGGGTGATGGACTCGATGGACCTGGAGCGCGAGAAGGGCATCACCATTCTCGCGAAGAACACCGCCGTGCGCTATGTCCCTGCCGACGGCGGCGCCCCGACCACGATCAACATCATCGACACCCCCGGCCACGCCGACTTCGGCGGTGAGGTCGAGCGCGGCCTGACGATGGTCGACGGCGTGGTCCTGCTCGTCGACGCCTCCGAGGGCCCGCTGCCGCAGACCCGGTTCGTGCTGCGCAAGGCGCTGAAGGCCCGTCTGCCGATCATCCTGGTGATCAACAAGGTGGACCGCCCCGACGCCCGGATCAAGGAGGTCATCGACGAGACGTACGAGCTCTTCCTCGACCTCGACGCCGACGAGCACCAGATCGAGTTCCCGATCGTCTACGCCTGCGCCCGCGACGGCATCGCCTCGCTGAGCCAGCCCGAGGACGGCACGGTGCCCGCCGACAGCGACGACCTGCAGCCGCTGTTCCAGACGCTGCTCAACACGATCCCCGCCCCGTCCTACACGGAGGACGCGCCGCTGCAGGCGCACGTCACCAACCTCGACGCGTCGCCGTTCCTCGGCCGCCTCGCGCTGTGCCGGGTCCGCGAGGGCAAGATCCGCAAGGGTCAGACCGTCGCCTGGATCCGCACCGACGGCACCGTGCAGAACGTCCGCATCTCCGAGCTGCTGATGACGCAGGGCCTGGAGCGCAAGCCGGCCGAGGAGGCCGCGCAGGGCGACATCATCGCGCTCGCCGGCATCCCCGAGATCATGATCGGCGAGACCCTCGCCGACGCGGAGAACCCGGTCGCGCTGCCCCTCATCACCGTCGACGAGCCGGCGATCTCGATGACCATCGGCACCAACAACTCGCCCCTCGCCGGCAAGGTCAAGGGCACCAAGGTCACCGCCCGCCTGGTCAAGGACCGCCTCGACCGCGAGATGGTCGGCAACGTGTCGCTGCGCATCCTCCCGACCGAGCGCCCCGACACGTGGGAGGTCCAGGGCCGCGGCGAGCTCGCCCTCGCCATCCTCGTCGAGCAGATGCGCCGCGAGGGCTACGAGCTGACCGTCGGCAAGCCGCAGGTCGTCACCCGCGAGATCGACGGCAAGGTGCACGAGCCCGTCGAGCGCCTCACGATCGACGCTCCCGAGGAGTACCTCGGCGCCATCACCCAGCTCCTCGCCACCCGCAAGGGCCGCATGGAGCAGATGGTCAACCACGGCACCGGCTGGATCCGCATGGAGTGGCTGGTCCCGGCGCGCGGCCTCATCGGCTTCCGCACCGAGTTCCTCACCGACACCCGCGGCACCGGCATCCTGCACCACGTCTTCGAGAAGTACGAGCCGTGGTTCGGCGAGCTGCGCATGCGCCCCACCGGTTCCCTCGTCGCCGACCGGGCCGGTGTCGCCACCCCCTTCGCCATGATGAACCTGCAGGAGCGCGGCTCCATGTTCATCGAGCCCACCACCGAGGTGTACGAGGGCATGATCGTCGGCGAGAACTCCCGCGCCGACGACATGGACGTCAACATCACCAAGGAGAAGAAGCTCACCAACATGCGCTCGTCCGCCTCCGACGAGACGGAGAAGCTCATCCCGCCGCGCAAGCTCACCCTGGAGCAGGCCCTCGAGTTCTGCCGCGAGGACGAGTGCGTCGAGGTCACCCCGACCGCCGTCCGCATCCGCAAGGTCATGCTCGACCAGAAGGACCGCGAGCGCGTCGCCCGCAAGCGCTCCCACGCCTGACCTGTCCGCTTGAGGGGCCGCTCCGGCGGCCCTTCAGCGTTTCCGGCGCTCCCCTACCGGGTGTAGCCGTATAGGTGGCGTTCTTCGGCCCGCCGGACCTGCCGGGCGATCTCGCGCGATCGGCGCGGTGCCCGATCGCGCCGGCGGTCGCAGTTGTGCGGTGCTGTGGCCGGCCATGAGGCCAGCGCGATCAGACACCCGAGTTCACGACACATGGCTCACCTCCCGTCGTGACGGCGCCGCTACGCGGCGATGATGTCGGCGACGACACAGGCGATGTTGTCCGGTGCGCCGGCGGCGTAGGCGAGGTCGATCAGCCGCTGCACTGTCGGTTCGGGTTCGCCGGTCCCGGCGAGGGCGGTGTGCAGGTCGGTCCGGCTGACGACGGACGACAGGCCGTCGGAGCACAGCAGGTAGCGGTCACCGGCCACGGCGGTGCGCAGCGCGAGGTCGGCTTCGATGGGCTGGCCGCCGCCGAGGGCACGGGTGAGCAGGGCCCGCTGCGGGTGGGCGGCGGCCTGGTCGGGGCTGAGCTTGCCGTGGTCGACCTGGCGCTGGACCCAGGTGTGGTCCTGGGTGAGCTGCGAGAGCTCACCGCCGCGCAGCAGGTAGACGCGGGTGTCACCGATGTGCACCAGGGCCAGCTGCGAGCCGCGCCGCAGCATCGCGGTCAAGGTGGTGGCCGGCCGGCTGTCCTCCGTTCCAGTGGCGCGCACCGCGCGATCGACGTCGTCGACGGTCCCGGCCAGCATGGCGAGCAGGTCGACGGCCGGCTTGTCGGCCAGCTCAAGCGGCTTGAGGGCGTTGACGGCCGCGGTGCTGGCGGCGGCCCCGGCGCCGCGGGTGCCGTCGGCGACGGCCAGCAGCCGGTCGCTCGCGTAGGCTACGTCCTCGTTGCTGTCGCGTCCCTTGCCGCGGTCGCAGCGCACGGCGTAGCGGACGGCCACAGTGGGGTTCGTGTCGGACATGGTGACGCCCTTCCTGGACAGGTGCTCGACGAGGCGGGCGGCGTGGTGCGCGCGGGTCGCGGTGTCGGCGGTGACCTGCTGCCAGTAGGCGGCGACCGCCTTCGCCGCCGCGTCGGGCTCCAGGCCGCACACGGTGCGGATGTCGGCCAGCGGCATGCCGATGCGGCGCAGCTCGGCGATCAGCCCGGCGTGCGCCAACTGCTCCGGGTCGTAGAACCGGTACCCGGACTCGGGATCGACCGCAGCGGGCGTCAACAGCCCGACCTCGTCGTACAGGCGCAGCGCCTTAGGTGTCAGCCGCGCCGCTCGGGCGAACGCGCCGATCGTCAGCAGCTCCACGGTGCCATCCTCCTCGCGCCGACCGGGTGGCCGGCACGGACCACGGTGGGGCTTTCCCAAGGGTGAAGGTCAAGCGCCCGGGCCCGCCCGGCCGGTGGGCAGGCTGCTGGTGACCTGCCGGTGTCGTTTCTGGAGGAAGCCCCCCGGGTCGGTGGCGGTTCAGGCGCCGCCGGTGAGGGAGGCGTGCGGGACGGACCAGAGTGGCTGCTCGTAGGGGACGCGCTCCAGCACCCCGCCGGCGAACACGGTGTACAGGGGCAGGCTCCGCAGGTGCACGTAGCCGATGTGGCAGTCGCACTCCTCCTTCGGGCAGGGCGCTGCGGTGCGGCGCCAGGTGTCGTCGTACAGGTTGCCGAGCGGCTCGGGCACGAAATGGCACCGGCGGACCGTGCCGTCGCCGAGCACGGAGATCACCTCGTCGCCGGTGCGGCACGCGCGCCCGCGGGACCGGTGCGGCCTGACGCTGTAGCCGAACAGCGGGTCGATCGCGGTCCACGCGGCCTCCTCCGCCGGCGTGTAGGTGTGGCCGTCGGCGGCGTTGACCCACAGGTACACCTCGGGCGGCAGCGACGCACGCAGCGCCTTCGCGTCGGGAAGGTGCGCGGGCAGGCCGACGACGCCGACGGAGTGCCGGATGCCGTGCCGGCGCAGCGTCGCCACCTGCAGCAGGAAGCGCTCCAGGCTCGTCTGCCCGGGGTGGTACGTGCACCACAGCGCGAGCGTGTCCCGTTCGGCGTCGGCGACCCAGCCGAGCCGCCCCGCGAGGTTGGTCTGGATCGCGGCCCGCCCGACGTGCGGCAGGTGCGACAGCCGGACGAGCGCGGCCCGGTACCAGGACCGCGTCAGCCCCTCGCCCCACGGCGTGAACAGCACCTCGGTCGGCTCGGCGGGGTGCGACTCGACCCAGCCGACGAACCGGTCGAGCGCGGCCCGGTCCTCGCGCAGCAGTTCGGGTGGGTCGCGCCGCTTCGCGAACGGGCAGTACGGGCAGTCGTAGTTGCAGCTCGCGAGCGGGCCGCGGTACAGGATCCTCATCGCGGCACGTGCCCGGCCATGGCGGCGCGGACGCCTGCGGAGATGAGCCAGGGCCCGATCGCGTCGGAGTGCGCGAGCCCCTCGGCCGTGAGCCGGTGCCCGTCGAGGTGGCCGCTGTCGCGGAGCAGACCCAGCGCCGGGAAGTCGTCGTCGACGCCGGTGCCGAACCGCGCCCGGTACGCCGCCGGCTCCACCCCCGGCGCCCGCAGCAGCGACTTGAGCAGCCAGCGGCGGCGCTGCTCGGTGCCGTCGAGCACGAACCCGACCTCGGCCACGTCGAAGTCCTCCGCCGGCCGCGCCAGGTAGTCGTCCAGAATGCCCCGAACCTGCCGGACACTCACCGCATAGTCGAACGAATAGTGCAGTCCCGTCGTGTACGACCTGGCCCCGCACCCCAGGCCGACCATGCCGTCGTCCTGGCAGCAGTACCCGGGACCAGCGGGATCACCGGTCGGCGCGGCGTCACGCCGCCGGAACGCGCGCATCGACTGCTGCTCGTAACCCGCGTCGGCGAGCAGGTCGACGGCGTGCCGGTAGAGCCCGAGCCGCTGCGCGTCCCATTCGGGGTCGGGCGTGCCGGGGGCACGCCGGCCGAGCCCGGTCATCGGCCGCACGTACAGCGGGTACAGGTACAGCTCCTCGGGCCGCCACGTCAACGCGGTGCGCAGCGACGCGGTCCAGGTGGCGGTGGTCTGGCCGGGGATGCCGTAGATGAGGTCGATGTTCAGCTCGGCCGGCCCGGCCGCGCGGATCGTGTCGAGGGCCCGGTCGACCTCGGCGCGACGCTGCGGCCGGCCCGCGGCGTGCGCCTCGGCGTCGAGGAAGCTCTGCACACCGATGCTGACCCTGGTCGTGCCGCGCTCGACGAGGACCGCGAGCCGGTCGGCCGTCGCCGTGGCGGGTGACGTCTCCACCGACGTCGGCACCGCGCGCAGGTCCGCGCCGGCGGCCCGCTCGACGGTGTCGAACAGCCGGCTCAGCTCGGCCGCCGTCAGGTACGTCGGGGTCCCGCCGCCGATCGCGGCCCGGGCGTAGCTCGCGCCCGGCACGGCGGCGGCGACCCGGCCCGCCTGCCGGGCCAGCTGGTCGAGGTATGCGGTGACCTGCTCGGCGGGCGGCCGTGCCCTGGTGAACAGGTTGCAGAACCCGCACCGCATCTCACAGAACGGCACGTGGACGTAGAGGAACAGCGCGTCCGTCGCCTCCGCCGCCCAAACGTCGGCGAGCGCCGGCCGGGGACGCAGCGGCCGGTACGCGGTCTTGTGCGGGTACGCGTACAGGTACCCCTGATACGGAGATCCGAGCATCACCACTCCCCCGGCTCGAGCGTGAACTCGGCGTACGGCACCGTCCACACCACCTCGTGCGCGAAGCGGTGCCCGGTGTGCCCGTCCTCGCCATACGCCGTGCCGTGGTCGCTGCACATGATCACGTGGCACGGCCGGCCGCGGGACGTGACGAGCCCGAACAGCGTCGGCAGGTGCCGGTCGACGTATGCCAGCGCCGCCCCGTGCGACGCGACCGTGTCCTCGGCGGCGCCGGGCAGGTAGTGCCGGTTGGGCTGATGCATGGCGGCGACGTTGACGAACGTGAACAGCGGCCCGTCCTCGGGCAGCACCGTCTTGAGCCGCTCGAGCTGCGCCTCGAAGCAGCCCGGGTTGGTGACCCCGAACTCCCGCGTCCAGTGCGCCTCGTCGAAGAGCCCCGGCAGCACCCCGCCCTGCGCCGACGTCATCGCGAAGAAGCCCACGCCGCCGACGCAGATGGTGTGGTAGCCCGCGGCCCGCAACCCGGTGACGACATCGCCCTCGTCGAACTCCCACGTGTCCTCGCCGACCGTCGTGCTGCCCGGGAAGCGCGCCGCGAACGGCCGCTCGTGCGGCCCCGGCGTCACCGGTGTCGGCAGGAACCCGCCGAAGAACGCGTGGTGCGCCGCATACGTGAACGACGCCGGCGTGTGCCGCCGCTCCCACTCCCCGCCGGGAAGCACCTTCGCCAGGTTGGGCGTCCGTCCGGCCCGCAACTGCCCGGCCGCGACGTCGTGCCGCAGCGTGTCCAACGTGACGAACAGCAGGTCATGGCTGCCGACAAACCGCTTCACCGCACGGCCCAGCTCTCCGCGACGCCCCCACGAGCAGCCGCGCCCGCCGCTGACCCACCACCCGAAGCCCCCTGCCCGCTGACCGCGACGCGGGAAACGCCCGATCCGGCAACCGCGCCACCTGGCCCGGCAACCGTGACACGGGGAACACCCGGCCCAGCGACCACGCCACCCAGAGCACGCTGCCCGGCAACCACGTCACTCGGCCCGGCAAGCACGACGTGCGGTGGGCGCGCGGCAACCGTGCCACGGGCAAACGTCCCGGGCAGTGCCGTGACCGCAGCGGATTCGCTGATCCGGATCGGCGCGCGCACGGTGCCGCCGGCCGGCTGCGGCAAGGCAACCAGCCGCGACGGCTCGCGGCCGACCGGCTGCGACGGCAGGTCAGCGACGACCTGCGCCTGCACGCCTGCGGACGGAGAAGGCGGCGCGGCGGTGACCGAAGGCGGCGGGGCGGTGAAGCGGCCGGAGAGGAGGGCGTCGAGCTCGGCGGAGTACGTGTCGCGGCCGGCGACGAGCAGCCCGGGCAGCAGGTCGCCGAACGCGTTGACCTCGGCGACGGCGTGGGTGCCGTGGTCGCGGCCGAACATCAGGTCCACGCCGACGTGCAGGCTGCCGGGGAAGCAGGCCGCCGCCGCCGCCTCGCAGGTGCGCATCGCGGCCGCCCAGTGCTCCTCCCCCACCGCGGCCCGGACGCCGGGCAGGTCGCCGCGGGCGTTGCCCAGGTGCAGGTTGGTCATCGGGGACCTGCCGGTGCGCACGACGACGTGGCTGACCCGGCCGGCGACGACGAGCACCCGCAGATCGAACACGAGCCCGTCGTGCGACGCCTTCGGCAGCCACCGCTCGACGTGCAGGCCGTCGACGGCGAGCCGGTCGACGATCGCGGCGATGGTCCGCTCGTCGGTATACCTGTGCACGCGCAGCTGGTTGTAGAGCTTGCCGCCGTCGAGGGCCGCGGAGGTGTACGCGACGACCCGCCCCCGCTCGCGAGCCCCGCCGAACCCGAGCGCGACGACCCCCGACGCCGACGACCCGTGCGGCGGCTTGACGAACACCCGCCGCCAGCCGCGCTCACGGATCTCCTGATAGCCGGCCGCGGCGAACGCCTCGGGCACCGCCACGCCCCTGGACCGCAGCAGCGCGTGGCACCGCCGCTTGTCGAACATGACGTCGAGCTCGTCGACCGCGGTCAGCAGCGGCACGCCCCACGCCTCGACCCGGCGGGCCGCCGCGACGAGACCGCGGTGCCAGGCGGCGAGCCCGACGATCTCGCCGTGCGCGGCCTCGCTCCCCGCGCCCCGCAGCAGCCGGTCGGTCTCGGCGTCCTCCCCCGGTGACTCCAGCCGGATCCAGCTCGACCCGCCGCCGTCGACCCGCGCGCCGGCGCAGACGTCGCGCCAGCTCACGACCGTGGGCTCGGGGAGTCCCGCGGCGACGGCCGCGTCGCGGAACAGCCTGACCCGCCGGTTGCCGGGAACGCCGACGACGGTGATGGCGGTCATTCCGACACTGCCGTGTAGCGCTCGCCGTCGTCCTCCTCCTGCTGGTCGGACAGGTCGACGTCGACGCCGGGCAGCTCGGCCCGGAGCCGGTCGGCCAGCTCGGCCGAGACGAAGTGGTGGGACAGATCGAGCCGTCGCAGGTGGGTCAGCGGCTGGCCGAGCAGGAGCGCCTCGGCGCCCCGGTCGGAGAGGATGCCGAGGGACAGGTCGAGCTCCTCGAGGCGGGGCACGACGGGCGCGCCGGCGAGCGCGGCCGCGACCTGGTCGGCGATCTCGGCGTTGCGCAGCGCGAGCCGGCGCAGCCGGGGCATGCCCGAGCCGCTGAGGACCGGCGTCAGGTCCTCGACGGTGATGTCGCCGCCATACTCGCTGACGCCGAGCCACAGCTCCAGGTCGGTCAGCGCCGGCAGGTGCGAGTCGACGACGCCGCGGAGGAAGGCCGCGGGCAGGCCGCCGCTCTCCACCGCCAGCTCACGCAGGCGCATGTGCCGCACCGGGGACAGCTGCAGCCCGTCGGCACCGCGGATGCGCAGGATCTCCAGCCCCGGGAACGCGGCGAGCAGCGGCGCCACGTCGGTGTGGTTGATCCAGGAGATCTCGCACTCCTCGCCGGTCATCTCGCCGATGAACAGCGCCCGCAGGTGCGGCAGGCGGGCGCGGGCGGCGATGAGCAGGTGCAGGGGCGGCGCGGTGTCATACGCCTCGCCCCACTGGCCGATGACGAACGCGTGGATGGACTCGCCGCCGACGACGTCGAGGCACCGGTCGAGGGTGGAGCCGAACACCTCCTCGCTGTCCTCATAGTCCGTCTCGATCCGCCACGCGACGGCGCTGCGCGGGGTGCCAGCCCGGTCCAGCTTGTCGACGACGCCGGGCCCGAACTGCATCACCGGAAGCCCGGCGAACGTCGTGATGTGCCTCATGCGCGGGACCCTAACAGGACCCCCCGACATTTCCCGGCGACCGGCGGGGCAGCTGCGGCGCGGCGAACCGCCAACCCTGCGTGAGCAGCTCGTCGCAGGCCGCGAGTGCCGTGCGCAGTCGCATCCGGTACGTCCCGGTCAGCTCGATCCACGGGACCCGGCCGGCGGCGAGCTCGGCGCGGAACCGGTCGGTCATCCACCCGCGTAGATGCTCGCCGTCACGCATCCCGTCGTCCTCGAAGGGCACGTCGTCGTCGGGGGTCAGCAGGTACAGCGCGGGCTCGCGGGCGGCGGCGCGGACCTCCGGCGAGGCGGAGCCGAGGTAGCGCTCCTCCCAGACGGCGGTGGCGAACGCGTCGGTGTCACAGATGAGCAGCGGCCCGCCGGCCCGGGCGGCGGCGTCCTCCGCGGCGTTCTGCTCGCGCACGACGGTCAGGAAGTCCTCGCGGTCCCAGACGAGGTCCTCGACCTTGACGCCGCCGGCCATCTTCAGCTCGGTGAGGGTCCGCCCGTACTCCGGCACCCAGCGCGTGCCGGCGAACGCTCCACCGCGCAGTCTGAGCTGGGCGGCGAGCGCCCGCGCGAGGGTGGTGGTGCCGGTCGACTCGGCACCGACGACGACCACCCGCCGGGCCAGCCAGCCGCGTACGGGAGGGGCCAGGAACGCCCAGTTGGCCACCGGATCGGCGCGCACGGCAGTGCCCGAGACCGGCACACCGCGCCTCGGCGGGTCGACCGGGACGTGCCGCGCGTCGAACCGTCGGGCGAGCTCATCGCCGTACAACTCGGATGAAAAAACCAGGTCGACCTGCACCGGACCGACGGCCCCGCGGAAGACCTCGTAGTGCGCCTGCCAGATGTCGGGGTCGTCGTAGTCGATCGGCAGGTCGCAGTACACGCCGGCGAAGCGCACGTGCGGGCTGGCCGAATGGACCTCGCGCAGCCATTCGAGGCGGGTCTCGAGCGGGATGGATTCGGCGCTCGACGGCGCGACGACGACGGTGACCCGGTCGCATGTACGGGCAGCGGTGTCGATGAGCAGGTGGTGCCCGGCGTGCGGCGGGTAGAACTTGCCGACGACGAGGCCGTGGGTCACGCCGGCACCGTCTCGCGCCGCGGGTCGAGGGCCTGCCGCCACGCGCGCAACCCCAGGACGCACAGGGCGAGGAAGGCGAGGTAGAGCACCGCGGTGAGCCACAGGTCCTTGTACCCGTAGAGCGGCACGTAGACGACGTCGACCGCGATCCACAGCCACCAGCTCTCGACGAGCCGGCGGGTCTGTCCGTAGGTCGCGAGCAGGGAGAGAGCGGTGGTCGCGGCGTCCGGCCACGGCACGGTCGAGCTGGTGAAACGGTCGAGGTACCACCACAACACCACGGTGAGCGACACGCCAGCGACAGCGAGTGCGCCCCATTCGACGCGGGTCGTGCGACGGACTACCGTCGTGGCACCCGGACGCCACCGCCACCAGCCGTAGGCGCCGAGCACCACATAGACCACCTGAAGCCACGCGTCGCCATAGAGGCCGACGTGCCAGAACGCGACCATGAGCAGCAGCACGTTGGCGATGCCGATGGGCCAGTTCGCGATGTGCTGCCGCACGACCAGCCAGACCGTGACCAGCCCCGTCAGGAATCCCAGCAGCTCCGCCCATGTGGTGGGGGCGCCGAAAGCGTGGAAGGCGGTGGATGTGAGCCAGTCGAGCACGATGTCCCCTACCCTGTCCGAATGGTTCTGGAAGTTGCACTCATCGACGTGCTCGCCGGTCGCGAGGACGAGTTCGCCGCCGTGTACGGCAAGGCACACACGCTGCTCGCGACCACCCCCGGCTGCCGGTCCGTGCGCATGACACGCGGCGTCGAGTCACCGACCCGGTTCGTGCTGCTGGTGGAGTGGGACTCGGTGGACGCGCACCTGGACAACTTCCGCGCCACCGACCGCTTCACGCAGTGGCGCGGGCTGCTCGGGCCGTTCTTCAACGGCGCGCCGACCGTCGAGCACTTCGTCGACGTGCCCGCCTGACCGGTCAGTCGCCGGCCTTCTTCCACACGGTGAAGTCGAGGTACGTGGTGTAGAGCTGGCCGCTGACGACGGCCTCGCCGGACCTGGGCGTGAACCAGCCGAACCGCTGGTCGCCGGTGCGGACGCAGACCTTCGTGGTGGGCAGCAGCGCGCTGAGCAGGACCCGGTCGCCCCACTGGGCGGCCGGGACCGCCGAGCAGACGGCGAGGGTCGGCGTCTGCAGGACGGGGGCGAAGGCCGCGCCGCCCACAGCGGTCAGCCCGAGCGCGCCGGCGGCCATGTCGGCGCCGGACGCCTGCTTGGCGCCGTTGTCGAAGTCGAACGTCTCGTCGGGCTGCCCCGCGAGGACGGTCATCCGCACGGTGCCGGCGCGCAGCACGTCGGTGACGGTGCCCTCCGGCACGGGGCTGGTCACGACGGCGCTCGGGTCGGGGGTGCCGGCGCTGAGCGCGGGCACGGGCGATCCGTTGGCGTCGAGGCTCGGGGACCCTGCGCCCCCCGCGGTGGCCCCGGCGGTGGCCCCGGAGCCGGCCGGCGTCGTCGCCTCGGTCATCGGCGCGGTGGCGGCACGGTTCTCACCGGTCGGCGTCTGCGTGTCGCCGGACGACTTCCGGGTGGCGAGCACCCCGCCCACCGCCGCGGCGAGGAGCACGATCAGGCCGATGACCAGGGCGGCGATCCGCCAGCGGCGGCTGTGCGCCTCCTGGGGCGGCTCGGCGGCCGCGACCGGCGGCGCTTCCTGCGGTGCCTCCTGCGGTGCCCGCTGCCCTTCCTTCGGGGGAGTCGCCTGCCTGGGGACGATCGCGTAGGCCGAGGTCGGCCAGCCGGACCCGCCGTCGAGCGGCGAGTCCGACATCCAGCCACGCCGGCTGCGGGGTCGCGGCGGCGACCCGTTGACCTGGTCGTGGCTCGGCTCCGTCGGCGGATCCTGCCGTGGGGGGTGTCCCGGCTCCATGCAGCGCGTCCTTCTGGTCCTGGCGTCGGTGCAGATCGTGCACTTGCGCACGGCACTCGTGCACTCGCCCGGGCAGAGTATCGCTGACAGCCCGCGTCTCGCGCCACGGCTGATGGCGTTGATGACCCACCGTTCGGGTGCCCGCCCGCACCCGCTCGGGTCGCCTGTCAGCGCGCCAGCATCTGCGCGACCGCGGTCGCTCCCGACGCCGCGTACCAGCCGCTGACCGCGAGTATCGCCAGCACGGCGGCGGCGGCGAAGATGCCCGCGGCCTCGGTCGTCGACCGGCGCAGCGAGCGGCCGCGGCGGTGCCGTGGTCCCTGTTCGGCCACGTCGGCGGCCGCAATGATCATGGTGATGTCACGGCGCCCCAGGCCCGGCCGGCCGATGCAGTGTCGCCCTTGTGTCATGTTCGCCCCGCTATGTCGTCTTCCTCAGCACGGAGGTTAACTCCGCAAATGCCGTTTTCCGCGCCGTACACGCCGGAGATCACCTGACCGGTGCGCGGCGGGTCCGTCCGCTCTGCTGTGATGGGCGGATGAGGATGGTGGGGCTGACCGGCGGCATCGGCGCCGGTAAGAGCGCCGTGGCGGAGCGGCTGGCCGCGCTCGGCGCCGTGATCATCGACGCGGACCGGCTGGCGCGCGAGGTCGTGGAGCCCGGCACGCCCGGCCTGGCCGCGGTCGTCGAGGCGTTCGGCGACGGCGTGCTCACCGCGGACGGCGCGCTCGACCGGGCCGCGATGGCGAGCCGGATCTTCGGCTCCGACGAGGCGCGCGCGACGCTGGAGGGCATCGTGCACCCCCTCGTCCGGGCACGGACGGCCGAGCTGGTCGCGGCCGCGCCTGACGGCGCCGTCGTCGTCAACGATGTGCCGCTCCTCGTCGAGAAGCAGATGTCACGCCTGTACGAGACGGTGGTCATCGTGTTCGCCTCGCTCCCCACGCGACTGGACCGGCTGGTGCGGTTGCGCGGGATGACGCCCGAGGAGGCCCGGGCCCGGATCGCGGCGCAGGCGACGGACGAGCAGCGGCGGGCGGTCGCGGACGTCTCGATCGTCAACGACGGCACACCGGCCGAGCTGGACGCGGCGGTTGCGACGGCTTGGCCCTTGATCGCCGGTACAGCCTGACGTCTGCGCCCCTGACGCAGGGGCGCTCGCGGCGGCCGGTCGCGCGTGTCGCGCGATCCATCCACGGTGCGCTCGCCGACCGTGACGGGCCGGGGCAGCAACCTGGCGCCGGGAGGGCCGGACCGAGTAAATGGCCGGCCTGCTCTCCGGTCGGCCGCCGCGAGCGGCCTACAGCTCTACGGTAGTCCGGTGATCTTCCCCACACAATCGTCAGGTTGAATACGATCAACCACCCAGGGCGAGGAACCCGAAAGTTGTCATACCCCCCGCGTACGGTTGGGGTCATGGCGCTCGACATTCCCCGCTTGGACAACCGCTTCGAGGTGGTCAGCGAATACGTTCCGTCCGGCGACCAGCCCGCCGCCATCGAGCAGCTGGCGCGTCGCATCCGGTCCGGCGAGCGGCACTCGGTGCTGCTCGGCGCGACCGGCACCGGCAAGAGCGCGACGACCGCATGGCTCGTCGAGCGGCTGCAGCGCCCGACGCTCGTGCTCGCCCACAACAAGACCCTCGCAGCGCAGCTGGCCACGGAGTTCCGCGGCCTCATGCCCAACAACGCGGTCGAATACTTCGTCAGCTACTACGACTACTACCAGCCTGAGGCCTACATCCCGCAGACCGACACCTACATCGAGAAGGACTCGTCGGTCAACGAGGAGGTCGAGCGGCTGCGCCACTCCGCGACGATGAGCCTGCTGACCCGCCGCGACGTCATCGTGGTCGCGACCGTCTCCGCGATCTACGGTCTGGGCACGCCCGAGGAGTATCTGGACCGGGCCGCCAAGGTGACCGTCGGGCAGGAGCTCGAGCGCGACAAGCTGCTGCGGCGGCTGGTCGACATCCAGTACACGCGCAACGACCTCGCGTTCAACCGTGGCACGTTCCGGGTCCGCGGCGACACGCTGGAGATCATCCCCGCCTATGAGGAGCTCGCGATCCGGATCGAGTTCTTCGGCGACGAGATCGAGCGCCTGTCCTACCTGCACCCGCTGACCGGCGACGAGATCCGCCAGGTCGACCAGCTGATGATCTTCCCCGCGACGCACTACGGCGGTGGCCCCGAGCGCATGGAGCGGGCGATCTCGCAGATCGAGGTGGAGCTGGAGGAGCGCCTCGCCGAGCTCGACCGCGAGGGCAAGCTGCTGGAGGCTCAGCGGCTGCGCATGCGCACCACGTATGACATCGAGATGATGCGCCAGGTCGGCTTCTGCAACGGCATCGAGAACTAC
The DNA here is from genome assembly GCF_040654975.1 of Dactylosporangium sp. NPDC050588. Taxonomy (NCBI): domain Bacteria; kingdom Bacillati; phylum Actinomycetota; class Actinomycetes; order Micromonosporales; family Micromonosporaceae; genus Dactylosporangium; species Dactylosporangium sp. NPDC050588. The sequence goes on from NZ_JBFAJA010000037.1 coordinate 71,754, forward strand.
TCCCGCCACATCGACGGCCGCGAGGCGGGCAGCCCGCCGCACTGCCTGCTCGACTACTTCCCCGACGACTTCCTCACCGTGATCGACGAGTCGCACGCCACCGTGCCGCAGATCGGCGGCATGTATGAGGGCGACGCCTCACGGAAGCGGACGCTCGTCGAGCACGGGTTCCGGCTGCCCAGCGCCCAGGACAACCGGCCGCTACGCTTCGACGAGTTCGAGGAGCGGGTCGGCCAGACCGTCTACCTGTCGGCGACCCCCGGCCCGTGGGAGCTCGGCCGCACGCAGGGCGAGTTCGTCGAGCAGGTCATCCGCCCGACCGGCCTCGTCGACCCGCAGGTCATCGTCAAGCCCACCAAGGGCCAGATCGACGACCTCATGCACGAGATCAACCAGCGGGTCGAGCTCGACGAGCGGGTCCTCGTCACCACCCTGACGAAGAAGATGGCCGAGGACCTCACCGACTACCTGCTGGAGCACGGCATCCGCGTGCGCTACCTGCACTCCGAGGTCGACACCCTGCGCCGCGTCGAGCTGCTGCGCGAGCTGCGGCGCGGCGAGTTCGACGTGCTCGTCGGCATCAACCTGCTCCGCGAGGGCCTCGACCTGCCCGAGGTGAGCCTGGTCGCGATCCTCGACGCCGACAAGGAAGGCTTCCTGCGCTCCGGCACCAGCCTCATCCAGACCATCGGCCGCGCCGCGCGTAACGTCTCCGGCCAGGTCCACATGTATGCCGACAAGATGACCCCGTCGATGACCCTCGCCATCGACGAGACCAACCGGCGCCGCGACAAGCAGATCGCCTACAACCTCGCCAACGGCATCGACCCCCAGCCGCTGCGCAAGAAGCTCGGCGACATCCTCGACGACATCTACCGCGAGGCCGAGGACACCGCCGGCGCCGTCGTCGGCCACGGCCCGGGCGGCGCCATCACCGTCGGCGGCGGCCGCCAGATGAGCCGCGGCAAGTCCCCCGAAAACACCCGCGCCCGCCAGAAGGGCGGCGGCACGAAGGGCACCGCGGGCGCCGCCACCCCAGCCCGCGCGGGCATGGCCCGCGCCGAGCTCGCCACCCTCATCCAGGAGCTCAACGACCAGATGCTCGGCGCCGCCCGCGAGCTGCAGTTCGAGCTCGCCGCCCGCCTCCGCGACGAGGTCTCCGAACTCAAGAAGGAACTCCGCGCCATGGACGTAGCCGGCGTCAAGTAACCACCCACCCCGCCCCCAGCACCGCGCGCGCAGCGGCTCCACACCTACCGGAGCCGCTGCACGCCACGGCCTCCCAGGCCCGCACGCAGGCAGCACTCGCACCGACCAACGCCCCCACCTGCCGTCGTCCGCAGCAGCGGGCGCGGGGGCCAGCCGCGGACGGGCCGGCGGCGAGCGCGGCGGGCGGCGGGCGGCGGGCGGCGGGCGGCGGGCGGCGGGCGGCGGGCGCGGCGGGCGCGGCGGGCGGCGGGCGGCGGGCGGCGGGCGGCGGGCGGCGGGCGGCGGGCGGCGGGCAACGCTCCACACCTACCGACGACACCGCCTGGTGCCACGATGTCAGGGGCGACGGTGGGCACGGCGACCACCGGCAGACAGCACGTCGGCGCCCGTTCGGAGCCGCCACACACCACCACCTCCGGCTACACGCGGACAACACTCACTCCCACCAACGGCACCCACCCACCGTCTTTCGGCAGGCAGCACTTCGCGCCTACCGAACCCAGCCACCTAGCGCCCTCGCCAGGCTGACAGCACGTCCACACCCGATTCGGAGCCGCACCCGCCGGAGGCGCCGCCGGCCACCAATCTCCATGAGCTGCCTGCGGAGCAGCGCTCCACTCGCACCGAAGGCGCTGCCCACCCAGGCATGGACCCGCCCGTCGCCATCTCCGGCTGTACGCGGGCGGCACAGGGCGAGGTGCCGGTAATGCTCCCCGACTCCGCCCTCACAAGGATCCAGCTTCGTCGTTCAGTGCTGCCACACCACCGGTGGTCTCAGAACCAGCGCAAATCCCTCGAATAGGCTAAACCTCGCCCTCGCCGGCGGCTGTAGATCTGAGGTATCCGGGGTGATCACCGTCTGGGACGAGGCGCCGCGACCCCGCCTCACGGTCCCAAACAGACGTCGATCAATGTCAAAATTTGCACCTTTTGCGCCATAGATATTGCGCTATCCACCTACAAAATGATCTCTGAATTGTGGGTGGATCGCGCAGCGTCGATGCGGGCCGCCGCGCCAGCGGGTACCCCCGCGATGGTTGCAAGACCAGCGACGGCGTGGATGCACCGGGTGGCGCTCTCGTCAGCGCTGGACCAGGTGGGGACGGCGGCCGGGGAACATCACCGCGACCACGGCGCGGGCGGCAATCACGCCACCGTGGAGGCGCAGGTGAAGTCCGTACGTAGCACGGCCGAGGCGCGCCGCCCACATACAGAAAACATAAGGCCTCCCGGAGCCGACCGCGTGGTCCGCGGACAGCCGCGCCTGGTGGGAACGGCGGGAACGGGAGAGGCCCCGCAGCCGAATCCGGCTACGGGGCCTCTCCTTATGTTCTGCGAGCCGTCAGCTCTTGCCGCCGGCCAGCTTCTCGCGCAGGGCCGCGAGGGCCTCGTCCGTCGCGAGGGTGCCTGCCGGCTCCTCCGGGGCGCGAGCCGCCGTCGGGGTCGACGAGGTGACCGGGCCGCTGCTCGTCGCGCCGGCCGCGGCAGTGGCGGCGGGCTCGGCGGCGTCGGCCTGGCGGGCCGTCTGCACCTGCTTGGTGTGGGCCTCCCAGCGCTGGCGGGCCTCAGCGTACTGCTGCTCCCACGCCTCGCGCTGCTTCTCGAAGCCGGCCATCCACTCGGCGGTCTCCGGGTCGAAGCCCTCCGGGTAGATGTAGTTGCCCTGCTCGTCGTAGGTGGCCGACATGCCGTAGAGGGTCGGGTCGAAGTGCTCCTCGCCCTCGACGAAGCCCTCGTTGGCCTGCTTGAGCGACAGCGAGATCCGGCGACGCTCGAGGTCGATGTCGATGACCTTGACCATGACGTCGGAGCCGACCTGCACGACCTGCTCCGGGATCTCCACGTGGCGCTCGGCCAGCTCGGAGATGTGCACCAGGCCCTCGATGCCGTCGTCGACGCGGACGAACGCACCGAACGGAACGAGCTTGGTGACCTTGCCCGGGACGATCTGCTGGATCGCGTGGGTGCGCGCGAACTGGCGCCACGGGTCTTCCTGGGTCGCCTTCAGCGACAGGGAGACGCGCTCACGGTCCAGGTCGACGTCGAGCACCTCGACCTCGACCTCCTGGCCGACCTCGACAACCTCGGACGGGTGGTCGATGTGCTTCCAGGACAGCTCGGACACGTGCACCAGGCCGTCGACGCCACCGAGGTCGACGAACGCACCGAAGTTGACGATCGAGGACACGACGCCCTTGCGGACCTGGCCCTTCTGCAGCTTGTGCAGGAACTCGGTGCGCACCTCGGACTGGGTCTGCTCGAGGTAGGCCCGGCGGGACAGGACCACGTTGTTGCGGTTCTTGTCCAGCTCGATGATCTTCGCCTCGAGCTCACGCCCCACGTACGGCTGCAGGTCGCGGACCCGGCGCATCTCGACCAGGGACGCCGGCAGGAAGCCACGGAGCCCGATGTCGAGGATGAGACCACCCTTGACCACCTCGATGACGGAGCCGCGAACGATCCCGTCGTCTTCCTTGATCTTCTCGATCGTGCCCCACGCCCGCTCGTACTGCGCGCGCTTCTTCGAGAGGATCAGACGCCCTTCCTTGTCCTCCTTCTGAAGGACCAGGGCTTCGATGTGGTCACCGACCGACACGACCTCAGCAGGGTCGACATCATGCTTGATCGACAACTCGCGCGAGGGGATGACACCCTCGGTCTTGTAGCCGATGTCGAGCAGGACCTCGTCCCGGTCGACCTTGACGACGGTGCCTTCGACGATGTCGCCGTCGTTGAAGTACTTGATGGTCTCGTCGATCGCGGCGAGGAACGCCTCATCGGACGCGAGTTCGTCGACGACCTTGTTGCTGCTGGCGCTCGAGGTGGCCTCGATGCTGCTCGTCATGTGGGTTGTTGCTCCGGTCGGTGGGTGACTTCGGTGGACCTGCGCTCCCGCGGACCATCGTCGGGGCACAACCCGCCTGTCGCAGTGCAGGATCAGTGCATTGGAAGCTCAGGATGTGTCAGACGATCGTGAGCCTGCTCCATGCCGAGGCGCACAACCCACGAGTGCACCGATCAGCCTACCCTGCGCAATACCACATGGTCCAACCCTCCCCCAGACCCGATCCGCCGACTTTTGCGGGGCCTACCGTTGCAGTCCATGGAAACGTCACCAGACGCAGGCGTCACACGACGCGCAGTGAACCCAGCCGAGAGCCGCCGCGCGAGCCGGGGCTGGTGGGACGCTGACGCCGACGCCTACCAGGCCGAACACGGCGCGTTCCTCGGTGACGCCGACTTCGTCTGGTGCCCGGAAGGCCTGCGCGAGGCCGACGCCCGGCTGCTCGGCGACGTCACCGGCAAGGACGTCCTGGAGATCGGCTGCGGCGCGGCGTCGTGCTCGCGTTGGCTGCACACCCAGGACGCGCGGGTCATCGCCAGCGACCTGTCGGCCGGCATGCTGCGGCACGCCACCGCCGGAAACACCCGATCGGGTGTAAAAGTGCCACTCCTGCAGGCCGACGCCACGGCCCTACCGTTCGCCGAAGGCGTATTCGACATCGTGTGCACCGCGTTCGGCGCCGTGCCGTTCGTCGCCGACTCCGGTCGCGTCATGCGGGAGGTGTACCGCGTGCTGCGCCCCGGCGGCCGCTGGGCCTTCTCGATCACCCATCCGATGCGGTGGGTGTTCCTGGACGACCCGGGCGAGGGCGGCCTGGTCGCGGTGCACTCCTACTTCGACCGCCGCGCCTACGTCGAGGAGGACGAGGCACACGTCCCGACGTACGTCGAGCAGCACCGCACCCTCGGCGACCGCATCCGCGAACTCGTCACGGCCGGCTTCGTCCTCAACGACCTCATCGAGCCCGAGTGGCCAGACGACCACAAGGGCACCTGGGGCCAGTGGAGCCCCCTGCGCGGCAAGATCTTCCCCGGCACCGCCATCTTCATCGCCACCAAGCCGACCTGACGGCACCTCGGCCGCGCAACCGCGCCAGCAGTCCGCGGGTCGGCCCAACCCCCACAAAATGCTGATATTTCCGGTTTAGCGGGCGCGGAGCGCCTGATAAACCGGAAAGAAAGGTCCCACGCGAGCGCAAGCACCGCGTTGAACCGGAAGAAAGGTCCCACGCGAGCGCAAGCACCGTTGAACCGGAAGACAGGTCCCACGCAAGCGCAAGCGCCGCTGAGCCGGAAGACAGGTCCCACGCGAAGGCGAGCGCCGTGGAACCGAAAGAGAGGACCCGTCGAAATCGGCGTAAGACGGGCGTTCGGCAGGAAGAGGGCGCCGAGCGGGGCGAAGGCGGCGAGCGGAACGACGTAGGCGCACGTGGACCGCGATCCACCCGGCGGTGGAACGTGGAAAGTCGAGGAGGTAGGGCGACCGACCGCCTGGTCCTCCACGGCCCGTAGAGGAGCCGGGCGTCGGACGGGACGGCCACACCGAGCCGCTCAGCGGCCGAACAGCCAAGCCAGCAGCCAACGTCGCGTCGTCGGGCCAAGCAGCCGAAGCCGACCCATCGAACCGGGAGCACGTGAGCGGGCGGGCAGGGAGGCGGGCCTGGTGCCCCGATGCTCCGACGGCTCGGCACCACCCGACGGCTCGGCACCACCCGACGGCTCGGTGCCACCCGACGGCTCGGTGCCACCCGACGGCTCGGTGCCACCCGACGGCTCGGTGCCACCCGACGGCTCGGTGCCACCCGACGGCTCGGTGCCACCC
>NZ_JBFAJA010000037.1:77727-110854 GCF_040654975.1 Dactylosporangium sp. NPDC050588
CGACGGCTCGGTGCCGGTGTCGGCCCCGCGGACGGGGCGACACCGGCGGTGCGAGACGACGCGATCAGGGGTCAGGGGTCAGCGGGCGGCGGTCAGCGGGCGGCGGACGGTGGATCAGTGGTCGGCGGCGTTCCAGTCGCGGCCTGAGCCGACCGAGACGCCCAGCGGGACGTCCAGGGGGTAGGCCTCGCCCATCTGCTGGCGGACGAGAGCCTCGACGGCGTCGTGCTCGCCTGGGGCTACCTCGAACACCAGCTCGTCGTGGACCTGCAGGAGCATGCGGGACCGCAGGCCGGCCTCGTGCAGGGCTGCGTCCACGTGGAGCATGGCGACCTTGATGATGTCGGCGGCGGAGCCCTGGATGGGGGCGTTGAGGGCCATGCGCTCGGCCATCTCGCGCCGCTGGCGGTTGTCGCTGTTGAGGTCGGGCAGGTAGCGGCGGCGGCCGAGGACGGTCTCGGTGTAGCCGTCGCGGCGGGCCTGGACGACGATCTGGCGCAGGTAGTCGCGGACGCCGCCGAACGTGGCGAAATACTCCTCCATGAGGACCGTGGCCTCGGCGGGGGTGATGCCGAGCTGCGAGGCGAGACCGTAGGAGGACAGGCCGTAGGCGAGGCCGTAGTTCATGGCCTTGATCTTGCGGCGCTGGTCGGGGACGACCTCGTCGGCGGGGATCGAGAAGACCGAGGAGGCGGTCGCGGCGTGGAAGTCGAAGCCCGAGTTGAAGGCCTCGATCAACGCCTCGTCCTTCGACAGGTGAGCCATGATCCGCATCTCGATCTGGCTGTAGTCGGCGGTGAGGAGGGACTCGAAGCCTTCGCCGACGATGAAGGCGCGGCGGATCTGCCGGCCGTCCTCGGTGCGGATGGGGATGTTCTGCAGGTTGGGGTCGGTGCTGGAGAGCCGGCCCGTGGCCGCGACGGTCTGGTAGTAGGTGGTGTGGATGCGGCCGTCGTCGCTGACCGACTTGAGCAGGCCGTCGACGGTGGTCTTGAGCTTGGCCCAGTCGCGGTGGCTCAGCAGGTGCGCCAGCAGCGGGTGCTCGGTCTGCTTGTGCAGATTCTGCAGCGCCTCGGCGTCGGTGGTGTAGCCGGTCTTGATGCGCTTGGTCTTCGGCAGGCCGAGCTCGTTGAACAGGATCTCCTGCAGCTGCTTGGGCGAGCCGAGGTTGAACTCCCGGCCGATCACCTCATAGGCGCCCTGCGCCGCGGCCTTGACGTTGCTGGCGAACTTCGACTCCAGCTCGCTGAGGTAGTCGGTGTCGGCGGCGATGCCGACCCGCTCCATCTCCGCCAGCACGGTGACCAGCGGCAGCTCGACCTCGGCGAGCAGGCGGGCGGAGGAGTCGCCGTCGCGCCGCAGCTCCTCGGCGATCGCGTCGGCGAGGTCGAGGGTGGCGCGGGCGCGGAGCATCAGATTCTCCTCCGCCTCTCCCGTGTTGCCACCCAGGCCGTCCAGGGCGAGCTGGCCGGTGTCGGGGGCGTCGACCCGCAGCTCGCGCTTGAGGTAGCGCAGCGCCAGATCGTTGAGGTCATAGGAGCGCTGGTCGGGGCGGGCCAGATAGGCCTCGAGCGCGGTGTCGCTGGCGACGCCCTCGAGCGTCCAGCCGCGGGCGCCGAACGCGAGCCGGGCCGGCTTCACGTCGTGCAGCACCTTGAGCCGGTCGGCGGCGGCGAGCCACTCCCCCACGGCCGCGTCGTCGGCGGCGTCGAGCTCGGTCGGGTCGAACCAGGCGGCCGGGCCGCCGGCGACGGCGAGGCCGATGCCGGTCACCTCGCCGGTGCCGCGGCCGAACTTGCCGGCGACGGCGACGCCGACGCGGGTGCCGGCCGGCGCGTGCTCGGTGAGCCAGGCGCCGACGCCTTCGCGCAGGACCGTGCCGGACAGGTCGAAGCCGCTCTCGGCCTCAGGCTCCACGGCGTCGAGATACTGGTAGAGCCGGTCGCGCAGGATGCGGAACTCCAGGGCGTCGAAGACCTGGTGGACGGCCTCGCGGTCCCAGCCGCGCCAGTGCAGCTGGTCGGGGGTGACCGGCAGCTCGAGGTCGTCGACGAGCCCGTTGAGCTCATAGTTGCGCATGACGTCGGCAAGGTGGGCGCGCACATTCTCGCCGGCCTTGCCCTTGATCTCGTCGACCCGGGCGATGATCCCGTCGAGGTCGCCGAACTGCAGGATCCACTTGGCTGCGGTCTTGTCGCCGACGCCGGGGACGCCGGGGAGGTTGTCGCTGTCCTCGCCGACGAGCGCCGCCTTCGCCCGGTAGAGCGACGGCGGGATGCCATAGCGCTCCTCGACCTTGGCCGGGGTCATGCGGTCCATCTCGGAGACGCCGCGCTTGAGATAGAGCACCGTCACGAGGTCGGTGACCAGCTGGAAGGCGTCGCGGTCGCCGGTGATGATCGAGGTGGGGATGCCCTGCGCGACGGCCTCCCGGGCGAGGGTGGCGATCACGTCGTCGGCCTCGTAACCCGGCTTCTCGATGAAGGGGATCCGCAACGCGTTGAGGACCTCCTTGATCAGGTCGAGCTGGCCGGAGAACTCCGGCCGGGTCGTCGAGCGGTTGGCCTTGTATTCCGCATACTTCTCCAGGCGGAAGGTCTGGCGCGACACATCGAAGGCGACCGCCACATGCGTGGGCTTCTCGTCCCGCAACATGTTGATCAGCATCGACGTGAAGCCGAAGACGGCGTTGGTCACCTGCCCCGTCTTCGTGGAGAAGTTCTCCGCGGGGAGGGCGAAGAACGCCCGGTAGGCGAGGGAGTGCCCGTCGAGCAGCAGGAGCCTGGTGTCCTCTGTTGAACCCGTCACATCCTTGAGCCTAGTCGGGGGGTATGACAGTTCCCCGCGGAGACCCCGCGCCGTGACGCGACAAACCGATTCCCGCGACGGTTGCGAACAGGAAGATTACGACTGCGCAACTTCCTGGGGCGTGTTGCCCCGAAGGCCTAGTGCCAGCACCCGAGTTTCATTAGGTTCTGCCCCTATCAGCGTCTTGGCATCTAGGCGCAACCACGCCTACCGCGCTGTAAAAAGGAGACAGGTGATGATCCGCCCCAACCTCGCATGGCGCTCGGTCGCCGTGCTGAGCGCTGCCGTCCTGGCACTCAGTGCATGTGGTGACGATGCAGATAAGCCCAGCACCGGCGCAACCACCGGTGGTGCCGCCCCCGGCGACGGCGTTCTGAAGATCGGCACCATCCTGCCGCAGACCGGCTCGCTGGCCTTCCTCGGCCCCCCGGAGTTCGCGGGCGTCGACGTCGCGATCAAGGAGATCAACGCCAACGGTGGCGTCCTGGGCAAGCCCGTCACGATCCAGCACATGGACTCGGGCGACACCTCCACGGACATCGCCACCCAGTCGGTCAACAAGCTGCTCACGGACAAGACCGACGTCATCATCGGTGCCGCCTCGTCGTCCGTCTCGCTGTCCGTGATCGACAAGATCACCGGCGCGGGCGTGGTCCAGATCTCGCCGGCCAACACGTCGACGGCGCTGACCACCTACAACGACAAGGGCCTCTACTTCCGGACCGCCCCGCCGGACACGCTGCAGGGCCGCGTCCTCGGTGACCTGATCGTCCAGGACGGCAACGCCACCACCGGCATGCTGGTCCTCAACGACTCCTACGGCACCGGCCTCGCCGAGAACGCCAAGGCGGAGATCGAGAGCGGCGGCGGCAAGGTCGCCGTGTCGGTGACCTACGACCCGAAGGCCGCGGACTTCTCGGCCGACGTGGCGAAGATCAAGGCCGCCAACCCGGACGCCATCGCCATCATCGGCTTCGACGAGACCAAGAAGATCGTCCCCAAGCTGATCGAGGCCGGTCTCAAGACCAAGAAGTGGTACTTCGTGGACGGCAACATCGCCGACTACTCGAAGGACTTCGCCCCCGGCACGCTGAAGGGCTACAAGGGCACCCAGCCCGGCGCCGCGACCAAGGACGACTTCAAGAAGCGCGCCCTTGAGATCAACAAGGACCTGAAGGACTGGAACTACGCCGTCGAGTCCTACGACGCCACCATCCTCGCGGCCCTCGCGGCCCTCGAGGCCGGCAGCGACAACCCGGCCGAGATCGCGAAGCACCTGATCACCGTCTCCAAGGGCGGCGAGAAGTGCACGGACTTCAAGTCCTGCGCCGACCTGATCAAGCAGAAGAAGGACATCGACTTCGACGGCCTGAGCGGCCCGATCTCCTTCAACGACGCCGGCGACCCGGCCGAGGCCACCATCGGTGTCTACACCTACGACGAGAACAACAAGCTCACGTCGGACGTGAAGTACCAGACCGGCAAGATCTGATCTGAATAAAGCGAAAGGGCCTCACCGCGGAAGCGGTGGGGCCCTTTTCCATGCGTGCACCACGCGTGCACCGCAACAAAGAAATCCCGAGCCTGCCGGAGAACAAACCGGCAGGCGCGGGAATCCAAAAACGATGGTTCAGGCGCGGGCGAGCGTGCCCAGGTACAACTCGATCACCCGCGGGTCGTTGATCAGATCCTGACCGGACGCCGTGTAGGCATTGCGGCCCTGATCGAGGACGTATCCCCGGTCGCAGATCTGCAGGCAACGGCGGGCGTTCTGCTCGACCATCACGACCGTCACACCGGTCGAGTTGATCTGCTTGGTCCGGAAGAACACCTCGTCCTGCAGCGCCGGCGAGAGACCCGCTGAGGGCTCGTCGAGCAGCAGCACGGTCGGCTCCATCATGAGCGCCCGGGCCATGGCGACCATCTGCCGCTCGCCGCCGGACATGAGCCCCGCCCGCTGCTTGCGCCGCTCGGCCAGGGTCGGGAAGAGCTGCGTCACAAAGTCGAAGCGCTCCTTGAAGCGCTTCGGCTTCAGGAACGTGCCCATCTGCAGGTTCTCTTCGATGGTGAGGGCCGCGAAGACGTTGTTGGTCTGGGGCACGAAGCCGATGCCCCGCTCCACCAGCGCGTGCGCCTTCATGTTGGTGATGTTCTCCCCGCGCAGGGTCACGGCCCCCGAGCGGATGTTGACCAGGCCGAACATGGCTTTCAGGAGGGTCGACTTGCCGGCGCCGTTGGGGCCGATGATGCCCACGAGCTCGCCGTCGTGCACGTACAGGTCAGCGCCGTTGAGGATGTTGACGCCGGGCAGGTAGCCCGCGACGACGTCGTCGGCCCGCAGGACCGACCCGTCGGCGTGTGCCAGGTGGTCGCCGCGGTCGACGATCTCGTTGCTGGCGACCGGGGCGTCGTCCTCGATCGGAACGGTCATGCCGGTCCCCCCTTCGGGTCTTCTTCAGGAGAAACAGAAAGCTCGTCGACGGCGCCGATCAGGGTCACCTCGCCGTCGGATTCGTCCAGCGTAGAGGCGTCCACCTCCTCGCCGCCGACGGTCTTGACCGCGCCGTCGTGGTGCGCGCCCAGGTAGGCGTCGATCACGCGCGGGTCGGCCATGACCTTGTCCGGGGTGCCCTCGGCGATGACGCCGCCCTGCCCCATGACGATGATCCAGTCGCTGATGTCGTGGACCATGTCCATGTCGTGCTCGACGAAGAGCACGGTCATGCCGTCCTCACGCAGCTGCTTGACGTGGCCGAGCAGCGACTGCGTCAGCGCCGGGTTGACCCCGGCCATCGGCTCGTCGAGCATGACCATCTCCGGCTGCACCATGAGCGCCCGGGCCATCTCCAGGAGCTTGCGCTGGCCGCCGGAGAGGCTGCCGGCGAAGTCGTCCTTCTTGGCGATGAGCTTGAACCGGGTGAGCAGGTCCTCGGCGCGGGCGGTGATCTCGGCTTCCTGCTGTTTCCAGGTGCCGGGCAGCAGCGCGCGCCAGAAGCTCTCGCCGCGCTGCCCGGTGGCGCCGAGCCGCATGTTGTCGATGACCTTGAGCTTGGACAGGGCCTTCGTGAGCTGGAAGGTGCGGACCATGCCGGCCCGCGCGACCTTGTGCGCCGCCACGCCGGACAGCGACTTGCCGTTGAACGTCCACGAGCCCTCGTCGGGCGCGTCGAAGCCGGTGAGCAGGTTGAAGAAGGTCGTCTTGCCGGCACCGTTGGGGCCGATGAGGGCCGTGATCGAGCCGCGCTGGATCTCGACGTGCTTCACGTCGACGGCGGTGAGGCCGCCGAAGCGGCGCACCACGTTGTCGGCGACGAGGATCGGGTCCGGTTTCGGGACGCCGGGCTCGCACGGCAGTCCGGCCAGGGCCTGCACGGCTCGCGCCCGAGCGGCCCGGTCGGGCTTGTTCTCAACGTCCATCGAGCATGACCTCCCTCTTGTCGCCGAAGATGCCCTGCGGCCGGTAGATCAGCAGCAGGATGAGGCCGAGACCGACCAGGATGTACCGGACGGAGCCGGCCTGCGAGGTGGTCATGAACCACTCCGGGAAGACCTTGTTGTTGGAGGCCTCGCTCAGCGCCGAGTCGATGAAGACCAGCAGGACCCAGAAGATCATCGAGCCGACGACCGGGCCGAAGACCCGGGCCGCGCCGCCGAGGATCACGATGGTGTACGCGAAGAACGTGAACTCCGTGCCGTACGTGTCCGGCTGGACCGCCGCCCGGTCGAGGGCGAAGACGAAACCGCCGAGGCAGCCGATGACGCCGCCGAGGACCAGCGACTGCATCTTGTACGAGAAGACGTTCTTGCCGAGGCTGCGCACGGCGTCCTCGTCCTCACGGATGGCCTTGAGCACGCGGCCCCACGGGCTGCTCATGAGCAGCCAGACCACGAGGCAGCTGAGCAGGACCAGGGTCCAGCCGACGACCAGGATCCACAGCTCGCGGTCGGTGAACGTGATGAGCCCGAGGTCGATGCCCTTGGTGCCGGCGAACGGGTTGAGCTCGTAGAAGTCCTGCGAGAAGCTCTGCAGGCCGTCGGAGGCACCCGTCCACTTGCGCAGGTCGGTGGCGCGGTAGAAGAGCCGGATGATCTCGGCCGCGGCGATCGTGACGATGGCCAGATAGTCGGCGCGCAGTCGCAGCGTCGGGATGCCGAGCAGCAACGCGAGGATCACCGCCGCGAGCAGGCCGACGACGACGCCGAGCCACAGCGGCAGCCCGAAGGTCGCCACCGTGATCGCGATGCCGTAGGCACCGACGCCGAGGAAGGCGGACTGGCCGAAGTTGAGCAGGCCAGTGTAGCCGAAGTGGACGTTGAGTCCGATGGCCGCGAGGGCGTACGCAATAGCGGTGGACCCGATGATCGCTTCCAGCGAAACGCTGAAGATGCTTTCCCAGTTCATCGTCGTCCCCTCAGCCGATCCGGGCCCGGCGGCCGAGGATGCCCTGCGGCCGGAAGAGCAGGATCACGATCAGCACCCCGAGGGCGCCCACAGACTTCAGCTCGGTCGGGATCCACAGCGTGGAGAGCTGGATGAACAGCCCGATGACGAGGCTGCCGAGCAGCGCGCCCCAGGCCGTGCCGAAGCCACCGAGGGTGACCGCGGCGAAGATGAGCAGGAGGATCTGGAAGCCCATCTGGAAGCCAACGCCCTGGAAGGCGCCGAGGATCACGCCGCTGAGCGCGGCGAGGGCGCCGCCGATCGTCCACACGAGGCGGATGATGCGGTCGACGTTGATGCCGGACGCGGCGGCCAGGGCCGGGTTGTCGGCGACGGCGCGGGTGGCCTTGCCGAGCCGGGTGCCGACCAGCGCGAAGGACACCGCGGCGAGGACGACGAGGGCGATGCCGTCGGCGATCAGGTTCTTCGGCGCGATCAGGAAGGGTCCGTACTGCACGCCCGGCTGGGCGTTGTAGTCGGCGAAGTTGCGCGACTCACCGCCGAAGAAGTACAGGAAGACGTACCTGATCAGCAGCGACAGGCCGATCGAGATGATCATCATGGTGACCAGGTTGGTGCGGCGCTTGCGCAGCCAGCCCCAGAACGCGCGGTCCTGGAAGTAGCCCAGGGCGGCGCCGATGGCCACCGAGATGATGCCGGACAGCACGAGCGGCATCCCGATCGTCACGTTGAACAGGAACGTGACGAGGCCACCCAGCGTGACCATCTCGCCGTGGGCGAAGTTGGTCAGACCGGTGGTGCCGAAGATCAGCGAGATGCCGAGCGCCGCCAGCGCGATGATCAGCGCGAAGTGCAGGCCGGAGTACAGCAGGTCGGCGACGCGGTCGAACGACGACGGCCCCTCGGTCTTGGTGCCGGGCTGGTTGTTGCCACTGCCGCCGGTCGCGCCGGCCGCGCCGAGCGGGAACAGCACGTTGCGCAGCTGCCCGTCCGCCACGGTGACGGTGGGCAGCACGGGCCGGTTGTTGGTGAGCCCGACCCCGGAGGGCAGCGACGCTACATCGAGTTCCACCTTGTAGGTGCCCGGACCGGTTACGGGAATACTCCACTTGCCCTGCTCGTCGGATGTGGCCTCACCGGCGGGCGCGCCGTCCTGGGTAGACGCCTTGATCTTGACACCGGCGACCGGAGCGCCGTTGTTGGTCAACGTCCCCTGCAGTGCTTCCCCTTCGGCCCACGCGCTTGTGGCGCCTAGACCGAAGGAGAGCATCACGCAGGCCAGGAAGGCCGTGAGCATGATCACGGCTCTACGCAATGGTGCTCCTCGAATAACAGATGGCAGCAATCGTCCCGACCCTCGGGACTGGCGGATCATAGCCCGCCCCAGAAGCCGATTGCGGTCCGTTACCAAGCCGTTATTCGACCCTGAGCGCTACGTGCGCAGACACGCCCTGCGCAGGTAAAAGGTCAGGACTCAGGGGTTACCGTGCTGTTACCGGTGGCGGTTTCCGCGATGATCCGATCCGCCACTTCCCGCATGGTCATTCGGTGATCCATCGCGGTGCGCTGAATCCATTTGAACGCCTGCGGCTCGTTCATCGAGTAGGTCGCCATGAGCTGACCCTTGGCGCGCTCGACGACCTTGCGGGTCTCGAGCCGGTCGGTCAGCGTGGCGACCTCCTGCTCGAGCACGGCCAGCTCGGCGAACCGCGACACGGCGATCTCCACCGCCGGCACCAGGTCGCTCTTCTGGAACGGCTTCACCAGGTAGGCCATCGCGCCGGCGGCGCGGGCGCGCTCGACCAGGTCCCGCTGGCTGAACGCGGTGAGGATGACGACCGGCGCGAGGCGCGCGCCGGCGATCTTCTCCGCGGCGGCCAGCCCATCCATGATCGGCATCTTGATGTCCATGATGACCAGGTCGGGCTTGAGCTCCTCGGCGAGGCGGACGGCCGTCTCGCCGTCGCCGGCCTCGCCGACCACGTCGTAGCCCTCCTCGACGAGCATCTCCCGGAGGTCGAGACGGATGAGCGCCTCGTCTTCCGCGATGAGCACCCGACGGCTCTGTGCCTCGGCCACGCGCAACTCCCGATCCGATCCGACACGACTGACGGCGATTACCGCCGCGATCAGACTAGTGGGTACCCTGGTGCGGCGTACCCGTCCCGGTATCCCAATCGGCAGAGGAACGGAGCTCAAACCTCCGACAGTGTGGGTTCGAATCCCACCCGGGGCACGCAAGATCTCACGCGGGCGGCAGCACGACCGGGTCCGCGCCGGCGGTCAGCAGGTCCAGTCCGGCGCCGCTGACGACCTGCGCGGGCTGCCGGTCCCGCCCGAGGATCGCGGCCAGCCGCGCGACAGGAAGCCGGTCCGCGCCGCGGGACGCCGCAAAAACGACGTTGCCGAAGCGCCGGCCCCGCAGGAGTTCCGGACGCACGAGCAGGCAGACGTCGGCGAAGGCGGTGCGCAGGGTGGCCGCCTGCCCCCGGGAGAAGGTCAGGGGCGCGAGGTCCGCGACGTTGACCGCGTAGACCCCCTCGGGGCGCAGGATCCGGGCCACCTCCGCGGCGAACGTGACGTCCGACACGCTTTCCGGCATCTGCGCGGCGTCGTACACGTCGCCGATGACGAGATCGTAGGATGAATCCGGAATGTCGGACACGACCTCCCGGGCATCCCCGAAGACGAACGAGACGCCGGTGGCGTCGGCGAGCGGCACGACCCGCTGCACGAAGTCGGCGAGCCGCCGGTCCCGCTCGACGATCACCTGTGTGGAGCCGGGGCGCGTGGCGGTGACGTAGCGCGGCATCGTGAAGGCGCCGCCGCCCAGGTGCAGCACGGCGAGGGGGCGCGCCTGCGGTGCCATCGTGTCGACGACCGCGGCGATGCGGCGGGTGTACTCGAAGCTGAGGTAGGTCGGGTCCGCGACGTCGACGTACGACTGCTGCACCTCTTCGAAGAGCAGCGTCCAGCCGCCCTTGCGGCGCGGGTCGCGCACCAGCCTGGCGTTGCCGAACTCGGTGCGCTCGCCGATCCCGTCGATGATCTCCCGCCACCCACCCATCTAGGCGGGTGCCTCGTCCACGAGCTCCACGGGCGGCCCGTCGGCATAGCGCGCGGCGAACAGCGGCTTGCCTTTGTCGACCTCCTGCGTGCCGACGATGACCACCCCGCGCACGAAGTCGGAGGAGACGCTGTTGACGTCCACGCCCTGCTCGGCCCAGTAGGCGTTGTCGTCGTTGACCTGCTGGTATCGCTTCGCCAGCTCGGCCGCGGAGAACTTCGCGTCGTGCACGAGCACGCACGACGCCGCGAACGTGCCGGTGATCCACTTGTCCAGGTCGGCGGACGGCTTGCGGTAGACCTCGACGCCGTCGTCGCCGACCCGGGCTCCTGCGAACACGGCCGCGAAGTCGGCCTCGCCCTTCGCGTCGATCTGCGAGACGACCTCCACCAGGTCCCCGGACGGCGAGGCGCCGCACCCGGCGGTCCTCACGACCGCGCCCGAGCCACCCGAGCCGCCGGGCGAGGCGGACGAGGACGGAGCCGCCGACGTACAGGCCGTCAGCCCGAACAGCAGCGCTACCACCAGTACACGTCGCATCACCGCCAACCTACCGGAGCATGCACCGGGGCGCCCGCAGCGGTAGGCAGGGCGGAACGGGGCCCACCGCGAGCAAAACCGGCGATTTGTCTCAGTTCTGGAGCTTCCGGGCCGAACCGAAAGACATGGACGGCACCACCCTGATCAAGAGCATCGACGACGTCATCGATGCCCGTGCCGTCACCACCGTGTTCCAGCCGATCGTGCGGCTCGACTCGTGGCGCCGCCACCGGCCCGAGGTCGTCGGCTACGAGGCGCTGACCCGCGGCCCGGCCGGCACGCCGTGGGAGGCGCCGCTGGAGCTGTTCGACGCCGCCGGCCGGGCCGGGCGCCTCGCCGAGCTCGACTGGGTCTGCCGCGCCGCCGCGTACCGTGCCGCGATCGACGCCGGCCTGCCGCTCGGCCTCACCCTGTTCGTCAACGCCGAGCCCGCCGCGCTCGGCGTGCCGTGCCCGCCGGACCTCGCCCCGGCGATCCTCGACGCCCAGCTGCGGCTGCGGGTCGTCGTCGAGATGACCGAGCGGGCGATCGCCGACGACCCGGCGGCCCTGCTCACCGCCGCCGAGGCGTGCCGCGGCTCCGGCTGGGGCGTGGCGCTGGACGACGTCGGCGCCGAGCCCGCGTCCCTGGCGGTCATGCCGTTCGTGCACCCGGACGTGGTCAAGGTCGACCGGCACCTCACCCAGCAGCCCGAGGGGGCCTACGCCGCCCGCGTCGTCAACGCGATCGTCGCCTACGCCGAACGTACCGGCGCCGCGATCCTCGCCGAGGGGGTCGAGACCCGCGAGCACGCCGCCGCCGCCCTGGGCATGGGCGCGACGCTCGGCCAGGGCTGGCTGTTCGGCCGGCCGGGGCCGCTGCCGGAGGACGTCGCCGAGCGCAGCGCGACCCTGCCGGTGCCGTTCGTCGCGCCGCCCGCCGGGACCGGGACGAGGACGCCGTACGAGATCGTCGCCGGCCGCCGCCCGACCGCCGAGGCGACGAAGCGGATGCTCATGCCGCTGAGCCGGTACCTGGAGGAGAAGGCGCTCGACGCGGCGGAGCCGCCGATCCTGCTCGGCTGCTTCCAGGAGGCGCGGTTCCTGACCCCGCCGACCGCCCGCCGCTACGCGACCGTCGCGCGGACCGCCGCCCTGGTCTGCGCCCTGGGCACCGAGATCCCGAGCGCGCCGGTGCCGGGCGTCAGGGGCGCCGCGATCGCCGGCGACGACCCGCTGCGCGGCGAGTGGAACGTGGTCGTCGTCGGGCCGCACTTCGCCGGCGCCCTCGTCGCGCGGGACCTCGCCGACGACGGACCGGACGACGACCGGCGGTTCACCTACGCCCTCACGTACGACCGCGACCTCGTGCTCGAAGCCGCCCGTGCGCTCCTGCACTGGATCGTGCCAACATAGGCGGTTATGAAGCGGGTGGCGCTGGTGGTGGTGCTCGCCCTTCTGGCCGGCTGCGGCAACGGCGGCGGCGAGAAGGAGAGCCCGGTCAAGCTGCGGATCGAGCTGACCCAGGGCCGGGTCGACGAGGTCCGGCACACGGTGCAGATCTCGATGCACAACGAGGGCCCCGCCAAGGTCACCGTCGAGCGGGTCGAGCTGCAGGCACCCTCGTTCAAGGGGGTCGGGCCGGTCGCGGTCGACGCCCCGCTGCCCGTCGGCGGCCTGCGCGTCGACGTGCCCGTCTCCTACGGCACGGGGATCTGCCAGGGCGACGAGCTCAAGCCCCGCAGCGCCGCCTCGCATGTCGGTTTCGCCGTCCGTACCGAGGACGGCAAGCTCCACGACCTGCGGCTGCCGCTGCCCGACCCGGACCCGATGCTCGACAAGCTGCTCGCGATCGACTGCCAGCAGGCGTACCTGGACCGGCAGGTCTCGCTCACGTTCGGCCCCTGGACGCACCTGCCGAGCGGCTGGCTCAACGGCACCGTGGTGCTGAAGCGGACGGGGTACACCGGCACCGTGACGCTGCAGGAGTTCGTCGGCAGCATCCTCCTCGAAGTGCTGCCGCTGCCCGCGCGGGAGCAGACGCCGAAACCGTACGCGGTGCTGCAGCCCGGGCAGAGCGAGGTGACGGTCCCGGTCGTGGTCGACGGCGAGCGCTGCACCCCGCACGCCCTCGCCGAGATCAAGAAGCCGTACGTGTTCCCCGCCTGGCTCAGCCTCGACGGCGGCCCGCCGCTGTACACGGAGCTGAAGATCACCGATGCGGAGCGTGACGCGTTCAAGCCGGTCATCGACGCCTGCGCCGCCAACCGCACCGAGATGTGACGCAAGACTTTTAAGCCAGACTTAGGCCAGTTGCGATGGGGTACGGCGGGTGCCATGCTCCAGAGCCATGTCCGAGGTCGGTGCGCGCGTCCGCGCGGCGTTACCCGCGGTCGCGCTGCTGGCCCTGGCAACCGCGGCCGTCCTCGGCCTGTCCACGCTCATCGGCATCGCGGCCGCCCCGCCCGCCTGGCAGGTCGTGCTGACCCTGATCGCGGGCCTGCTGCTCGGCATCGCCGCCACCGACCAGGTCAGGGCGGCACTCACGGACTGGCAGGGCGCCGCCACCGCCGAGGCCGGGTCGCACCGCCGGGGGCGTCGCGGACCCGCCCCCGTACAGAACCCGGAAACGCCGCTGGAGAAGCCCACGCGACCGAGGCCGAAGCGGCCGTCGTGGCGGCGGATCGGGATCATCGCGGCGGTCGTCGTCGTGCTCGTCGCGCTGCTGTGGGTGCCGCAGGTGCCGGTCCACGGCGTCGCCACGGCGATCCTCGCGTTCGGGTTCGGTTACGCGGCGTACGTGCTGCCGGTCCTGCCGCTGCTGCTGCTCTGGCCGCTGCCGCGCCTGCCCCGGGCCACCTGGCCGTGGCAGCTGCCCCTGGTGCCGATCGTCGACCGGCGGCTGTGGACCGGCGCCGAGCTGCGCGACCTGGCCGTCGCCACCGGGCACTACCTGCGCGAACGGGTCCTCACCCGCACCACCGGCATCGCGCTGGCCACGCTCGGGCTGCTGCACCTGGTCCGCGGCAACCCGAGCCTCCTGGACGGCGGCACCTCCCGCGCCGGCGGACTCGCCGGCTGGCTGCTCGCCGAGCCGCTGCGCCTGATCCTGTCCACCGGCGGCGCGATCGGCCTGCTCGGCGGGGTCCTCGTCGGCGCCGCGGCGGTCATCGCCGCGTCCGTCGGCCGCGCGTGGGGCACCGTCGCCGGCTACTCGGTGCTCGCCGTCGCGGTCCTGGTGCCGCTGGTCGGCGCGGGCGCCGGGCACTGGCTCGGCTTCGAGTACTACCTGCGCACCGAGCAGGGCAAGGTGGTCGTCGTCGCGGGCCTGTCCCCCTCGCACCGGCAGGCGGTCCACGACACCGCCGTGCCCGTGGACGGCCTGGCGCCGTCGCTGGTGGCGCTGCTCGGCAAGGGGCTGCAGGTCACCGGCAACGACGACGGCGACCGGATCGCGCGGGCCCTGGCGGACCCGTCGAAGGCGGCCGCCGAGCTGTTCGTCGGCGACCAGTTCGAGCTCAAGGCCGGCGAGTGCTTCGACTGGATCGGCGGGTCGTCGCAGCTGCGTTACGTGACGCCGTGCAACGCCGCGCACATCGGCGAGGTCACGTACGTGGGGCACCTGCCGTTCCTGGAGGACCCGGGCCGCGAGGCCGTCGACGCGGCCGCGAAGGCGGTCTGCGAGCAGTCCTACGGCGCGTACCTCGGCGTCCCGTACGGCCAGTCGTTCCTGCCCCTGGACAAGCCGATGCTCCCGGCGGGCTGGACGCAGCGGCCCGTCATCGCGTGCTCCGTCACGTCGGTCGGGCCGTGGACGCTCAAGGGCACGAAGACGGTCGCCGCGCTGCAGCAGAAGGTGCCGTGGGCCGCCGCGGGCGGCTGCAAGGTCGAGGTGCCGGACGCGCTGCGGGTCACCGCTGAGCAGCCCAACATCCGCTGCGTCGCGCCCGGCCCGGAGCAGCGGCTCGCGGTGCAGGGCGCCGGCTTCACGATGGACCTGGAGTTCGCCGCGATCGGCAAGGCGGCAGGCGGCGCCAAGATCGGCGCGGCCTGCCTCGACGGCGCCGACCTGGGCAACGGCTACACCTTCGAGGTCGGCCCCGAGGGCGTCATCGAGATCTTCAAGCTGACCGGCGGGCAGCCGGCGAGGCTCGCCGCGTCGGCGAAGCCGAAGAACGCCGGCCCGCCGCCGACCGCCTCGACACCGCTGCAGGTCACCTGCAAGCCGACCGCGGACGGCGGGATCGAGCTGACCGCCTTCTCGACCGGCAACCGCAAGGCGACCGCGGTCGACAAGACGAACCCGGTGACCCGCCTCTCCCCCAGGCTGATGCTGGCCAACGCCGGCGCCGGCGGCGTCGTCATGACCACCATGATCTTCAGCGCCACCCGCGTCTGAGCCGCCACCGCGTCCAAGGCGCAACCCGCGTCTGAGCCGCCACCACGTCCGAGGCGCCACCACCTCCGAGGCGCCACCGCGCCCGAGGCGCGGCCCGCGTCAGCCCAGCGTGAGCATCACCGACGCGGAGCTGTTCGGCTTGTTCGGCCGCAGCGACGCCTCGCCGGCCGAGGCGACCTCGGCGCAGATGCTGTCATCCCAGGTGAGCACGCCCCGCATCGGCAGGCAGCCGACGTAGAAGCCCGGCGCCTGCTCCGTGACCGGCCAGCCCAGCGCGCGCAGCTCCCCGACGAGCTGCGCGATGATCTCCCCCGCCGGCCGGCCGTCGGTCGCCCAGAACTCGGTGGCCTGCGGGCACTCCACGATCTCGCCGTCCTCCGTCTCGCAGTCGCCCCAGAACCCCATCCGGTGCAGCCCCACGCCGTCGGGCAGGTCGTCGCCGTGCACCCACTGCCTGGCGTCGCCGGACGGCAGCGCCCTGCCGCCACCGCCGACGACGATGGTCCCGACGCACAGGAGCAGGGCCGCGACCCCGCCGCCGATCATGAGCAGGGTCCCCCGGGCGTCCGGCCCGGCCGCCCGGACCCGGACCGCGAAGCCGGCCGCCCAGGCGACCAGGGCGAGCAGCACGTACGGCACGAACCAGTCCGTCGACGGCGGCCGCAGCACCCCGGCCCGCCCGGTCGACAGCAGCACGAGCGCGGGAGCGGCGACGAGCAGCGCGGCCACCGCCGGCACCCCGACCCGCCAGGTGGGCGCGATGAACACCGCGATCAGGGCGGGGACGGGCAGCGCCACCGCCTGGGTGAACCACTCGTGGCCGACCTGGGTGAACCAGGAGACCCAGGCGCAGACGGCGATCACGGCGAGGACGGCGGGCACCCGCCAGCGGCGGGCGAGCAGAGCGGTCACAGCAGTGGATCATGGCACCTGAGCGGGGGAAACGCACGCCCCGCTTTGGAAAGCGAGCGTTCGCTCTATAATCGGAGCATGCCGCGCGTCTCCGAAGCCCACCTCGCCGCCCGCCGGGAGCAGATCATCGACGCGGCGACGCGCTGCTTCCTGCGCAACGGGTTCCACCAGACGTCCATGCAGGATGTCATCAAAGAGGCGGAGCTGTCCGTCGGGGCGTTCTACCGGTACTTCGACAGCAAGGCCGCGCTGATCAAGGCGATCGCCGGCGAGAAGATCGGTGTGGTGCAGGCGACCGCCGACCTCCTGCTGCGGGAGGACCCGCCGCCGCCCGTGCTGGCGGTGATCGACGACCTGCTGCGCCAGATCGACATCAACCTCACCGACGACGGCACGGTCCGCATCGCCGTGCAGGTGTGGGGCGAGGCGGTGCACGACCCCGAGTTCGCCGGGCTGATCACCGAGATCTACGGCCGGATCCGGGGCAACGCGGTCGCCCTGGCCCGGCGCGCCCAGGAGAGCGGTCAGCTGCCCGCCGGCGCCGACCCGGTCGCGATCGGCTCGGCGCTCTTCGGGCTCATCCAGGGGTACATCCTGCAGCGGGTGCTCATCGGCGAGGTCGACCGCGAGTCGTACATGAGCGGCATCGCGGCCCTGATGGGGGCCGGCCACCAGGACCGGCCCCGCACCGTCACGACCGAGTGATCTTGACGTCGTCGACGCCGGCCTCGACCAGGCTGGCCGTGCCGGAGTCGTTCGCCTCGATCAGGATCCGGATCGACTGCCCGGCGTAGGCGGTCAGGCTCACCGAGGCCGTGGCCCACGCGCCGGCCCGGTTCGACGCGGCGCCCGCCTGGGTGAACACGGTCGTCGTCGTGGTGCTGCCGACGACGCGCACCCGCAGGTAGTCGGCGCTGGTCGCGTTGTTGAGGTGGGCGAGGTACCAGGAGAAGGAGAGCGTCAGCGTGCCACCTGACGGCACCGCCGGCAGCGAGATCGCGGGCGAGCGGATGCTGGTGACCCCGCCGTCCACGTCGTAGGTGCCGGCGCTGCTGCCCGCCGCCGCGCCCGTGACCAGGTCGAAGCTGCCGCTGACGGTGGTGCCGAGCTGCAGCGCGACGCCGGAGCTGGTGGCGGCCGGGTCGCCCCGCTCGAACGCGCCGGCCGTGGCCGTGTCGGTGCCGGACGGGTTGGTGGTCCAGCCGGTGGCCGTCTCGAACGTGTCGCTGTAGACGGTGGTGCCCGGCGGGACCGGGGTGCTGGTCGCGATGGTCCACACCGCGTACGCGATGGCGTCGCTGTTGCGGTCCAGGGCCGTGTCGTTGATGTTGCTCGTGGTGTCGCAGGCGCGGTGGTAGCAGACGTCGAACGCGGTGCCGGACGTGCCGCCCCACTTCGTGGCCTGGGCCGCGGTCTTGGTGCCTTCCGCCCCGGTGAAGATGCCGCCGGCGGGGATGCCGTTGGCGATGAACGGGCCGTAGTCGGAGCGGCCGTCGAAGTCGGTGCCCTCGGTCGGCACGCCGATCGACGTGAAGTAGTCCTTCAGCGTCTGCTCGAGGGCGGCCGAGCCGGCGGGGCCGGGGCCGGAGCCGACGCCGTCGGAGTTGTCGCCGTCGTAGAGGAAGTAGCCGGCGTTCGGCGAGCCGACCATGTCGAAGTTCAGGTACGCCTTGATCTTCGCCTTCTCGGCCGCGGACAGGCTGTTGACGTAGGCGGTCGAGCCGCGCAGCCCGAGCTCCTCCGCGCCCCACCAGCCGAAGCGCAGGTGCTTGGTGGTGCTCAGCGCCTGCCGGGACACCTCGAGCGCGACCTCCAGGTTGGCCGAGGAGCCGGAGCCGTTGTCGTTGATGCCGGGCCCGGCGGTGACGCTGTCCAGGTGCGCGCCGACCATCAGCACGTCGTCGGGGTCGCCGCCCGGCCAGTCCGCGATCAGGTTGTAGCCGGTGGCGCCGTTGTACGTGAACGACTGCACGACCGTGGTGTACCCGGCGGCGTCGAGCTGCCCCTTCACGTAGTTGACAGAGGCCAGGTAGCCGGGCCGGCCGTGGGCCCGGTTGCCGCCGTTGGCGGTCGCGATGCTCTGCAGCTGGCTCAGGTGCGCCTTGACGTTGGCGACGGAGATGTTGGGCGCGGCGGCGAGCAGGATCTTCGCCGGCGCCGCCGCGGCGGGCGCCGGCAGCGCGGTGGCCGCCAGAGCCACCGCCAGCGCGACGGTGCGGACCTTCTTCACGTGGACAGCTCCCGGGGGTCGAGGGGGTCACGGCCCGGCGGGAGAGGTCAGCCGTCAGCCGCCTGGCCGTCCGCCATGGTCCCGAGAGACATCGAAATACGTCAAGCTTTCGATTCGCTCATCGCATTGATACACGCATAAGGTGCCGGACATGAACATCCCTTCAGGCACCTCCCGGCGGACCGTCCTGGCCGCCGCGGCGGCAACGGCGGCGGCACCCTTCGTCGCCGGCGGCGAGGCGGGCGCGGCACCCGCGGCGAAACCCACGACCTGGGACCTCACGCTGCTCGGCACCTCGGACACCCACGGCAACGTCTACAACTGGGACTACTACAAGGACGCCGAGTACGACGACAGCGCCCACAACGACATCGGCCTGGCGAAGGTCGCCACGCTCGTCAACCAGATCCGGGCGGAGCGGCGGGGCAAGGCCACCCTCGTCCTCGACGCCGGCGACACGATCCAGGGCACGCCCCTGGCGACGTACTACGCCAAGCAGGAGCCGATCACCACGACCGGCGAGAAGCACCCGATGGCGCGGGCGATGAACGTCATCGACTACGACGCCGTCACCCTGGGCAACCACGAGTTCAACTACGGGCTGCCGCTGCTCGCCCTGTGGATCCGCCAGCTGGGCTTCCCGGCCCTGGCGGCGAACGCGGTCAACGTGAAGACCGGCCGGCCCGCGTTCGTGCCGTACGTCATCAAGAAGGTCGACCTGGGCCACGGCGCGCCGAACCTCCGGGTCGGCATCCTCGGCCTCACCAACCCCGGCGTCGCCATCTGGGACCGCGCCAACGTCGAGGGCACGCTCCGCTTCGAGGACTGCGTCGCCACCGCCGCGAAGTACGTGCCCGAGATGCGCCGCCGCGGCGCCGACATCGTGCTCATCTCCGCGCACGGCGGCGACAGCGGCAAGTCCAGCTACGGCCCGGAGCTGCCGAACGAGAACCCGTCGGCGCTCATCGCCGAGCAGGTCCCCGGCATCGACGCGATCCTCTTCGGCCACGCGCACAGCGACATCCCGCAGCGCTTCGTGACCAACACGGCGACCGGCGCGCAGGTGCTGCTGTCGGAGCCGTCGCGGTGGGGCCAGCGGCTGACCCGGATGGACTTCCAGCTCAGCCGCGACCGCGGCCGCTGGGTGATCACGTCGAAGGCGTCGACGTCGCTGAACACCAACACGGTCGAGGCCGACCCGAAGGTCGTCGCCGCCGTGCGGGCGCAGCACAACAAGACCGTCGCCTACGTCAACCAGGTCGTCGCGACCTCCACCGAGACGCTGTCGGCGGCCGAGTCCCGCTACAAGGACACCGCGATCCTGGACTACATCAACAAGGTCCAGACCGACACGGTCACCGCCGCGCTCGGCACGGCACTGCCGGTGCTGTCGATCGCCGCCCCGTTCTCGCGGACCGCGGTGTTCCCCGCCGGCGACGTCAAGATCAAGGACGTGGCGGGGCTGTACATCTACGACAACACCCTGGAGGCCGTCGTCCTGACCGGCGCCGAGGTGCGCGCCTATCTGGAGTACTCGGCGAAGTACTTCGTGACGCTGCCGGTCGGCGCGCCCGTCGACCCGGCGACGATCAACGACCCGTCCGTGCCGGACTACAACTACGACGTGATCTCCGGCGTCGAGTACGACATCGACATCAGCAAGCCGGTCGGGCAGCGCATCACGCGGCTCGTGCACCCGGGCACCACCACGCCCGTCGGCGACACCGAGCAGTTCGTGGTCGCGGTGAACAACTACCGGCGCTCCGGCGGCGGCAACTTCCCCGGCATCGTGAAGTCGCAGGTGTACAACGCGCAGCAGGAGATCCGGCAGCTGCTGATCGACTGGGCGCAGGCGAAGGGCTCGATCGATCCGGCCGACTTCTTCACCCCGAACTGGCGGCTCGTGCGGGAGAACGTGCCGGTCTTCGCGTAACGCCATACTCTGGGCGGCATGCAGGAACGGATCTTAGGACGGACCGGTGCCCCGGTCGGCGTGGTAGGGCTCGGCGCGTGGCAGCTCGGCGCCGACTGGGGCGAGGTCGACGAGGACCAGGCGCTCGCGACCCTCGCCGCCGCGCACGAGGCGGGCGTGACGTTCATCGACACCGCCGACGTGTACGGCGACGGCCGCAGCGAGCGCCTGGTCGGGGCCTTCATCAAGGACCGGCCCGGCATCACGGTCGCCACGAAGATGGGGCGCCGGGTGCCGCAGGAGGCCGACCGGTACAACCTCGACAACTTCCGCGCGTGGAACGACCGGTCCCGGGAGAACCTCGGCGTCGACACCATCGACCTGGTCCAGCTGCACTGCCCGCCGTCGGAGGTGTACTCCAC
The DNA here is from genome assembly GCF_040654975.1 of Dactylosporangium sp. NPDC050588. Lineage (NCBI taxonomy): Bacteria > Bacillati > Actinomycetota > Actinomycetes > Micromonosporales > Micromonosporaceae > Dactylosporangium > Dactylosporangium sp. NPDC050588. The sequence goes on from NZ_JBFAJA010000037.1 coordinate 98,398, forward strand.
CGACGAGGTGTTCGACGGCCTGGACCTGATGGTGCAGGAAGGCCGCATGAAGGCCTACGGGGTGAGCGTCGAGACGGTCGCCGAGGCGCTGACCGCGATCGCCCGGCCCGGCGTCGCCACGGTGCAGATCATCTTCAACATGCTGCGGCTCAAGCCGCTGGACGACGTGCTGCCCGCGGCGGAGAAGATGGGCGTCGGCATCATCGCCCGCGTCCCGCTCGCCAGCGGCCTGCTGTCCGGGCGCTACGACGAGCACACCACGTTCGGCGCCGACGACCACCGCACCTACAACCGGCACGGCGAGGCGTTCGACCAGGGCGAGACGTTCTCCGGCGTCGACTACGACACCGGGCTCGCCGCCGTGCGCCGGCTCGCGCCGCTCAAGCCCGAAGGGCTGACGATGGCGCAGTTCGCGCTGCGCTGGATCGTCGACCACCCCGCCGTGTCGGTGGTCATCCCGGGCGCCCGCAGCGGCGAGCAGGCCCGCGCCAACGCGGCCGTCGGGAGCACCGACCCGCTGCCCGCCGCCACCCACGAGGCGGTCCGCGAGGTGTACGACGACCTCATCCGCCAGTCGGTGCACAGCAGGTGGTAGCGACGGGCGACACCATCGGTGTCGAGGAGGAGTTCCACGTCGTCGACGCGGAGACCGGCGAGCTGTCGCCGTCCGCCCGGCGGGTCCTGCGCGGCGCCGACGCCGAGCCGGAGCTGCACCGGTCGATGGTCGAGACGGCCACCGGCGTGCACACCGACCTCACCGCGCTGCGCGCCGACCTGATCGAGAAGCGCCGCTCCCTGGTGGAGTCCGCCGGGCGGCACGGCCTGGCGATCGTCGCCGCCGGCACGGTCCCCGGCTCGGGCGCGGCCCCGAGCCGGGTCTACCCGGACGAGCGCTACGAGCGCATGGCGCAGGAGTACCGGCAGCTCGTCGACGAGCAGCAGGTCGCCGCGTGCCAGGTGCAGGTCGGCGTGCCCGACAAGGACCTGGCGGTGCGGATCACCCGGCGGATCCGGGAGTGGCTGCCGGCGCTGCTCGCGCTCAGCGTCAGCTCGCCGTACTTCGCCGGCAACGACACCGGCTACGCGTCCTACCGCACGGTCGTCACGTCGCGCTGGCCGACCGTCGGCCCGCCGCCGGACCTGGGCTCCGCCGCGGAGTACCAGCGGGTCGTCGACACGCTCGTGGAGAGCGGCGTGATCAGCGACGCGGGCATGGTCTACTTCGACGCCCGGCCGTCCGCGCGGTACCCGACGGTCGAGGTGCGGGTCGCCGACTCGTGCCCGGACGTCGACGACGCGGTGCTGCTCGCCGCGCTCGCCCGCGGTCTCGTCACGGTCGCCGCCGAGGACGACGCCGCCGGCCGGCCCCTGCCGGAGGCGCCGCAGGTGCTGCTGCGGGCCGCGACGTGGCGGGCCGCCCGGTCCGGGCTCAGCGGCCACCTCGTCGACCCGGCGACCCGGTCCGCGCTGCCGGCGATCGCCCGCGTCGACGCGCTGATGGCGCACGTCCGCCCGGCCCTGGAGGCCCGCGGCGAGTGGGAGATCGCCGTCGACCTCCTCGAGGACCTCCGCCGGCGCGGCACGTCGGCGACCCGGCAGCGGGCCATTGAGGACCACCGCGAGGTCGTACAGTCCCTGGCAAAGGAGACGGCCGAAGGGACAGGATCCGGATGACGCTGCGCGGGCTGCTGGTCGACTACGGCGGGGTCCTCACCACCGACGTGTTCGCCTCCTTCGACGCGTTCTGCGCGCGGGAGGGCCTGCCGCCCGGCACGGTCCGCGACCTCTTCCGCGACGACCCGGCCGCCCGGTCGCTGCTCGGCGGCCTGGAGGACGGCACGCTGCCCGACGCCGAGTTCGAGGCCGGGTTCGCGGCGCTGCTCGGGGTGGCGCCGGAGGGCCTCATCGAGCGGCTCCTCGGCGCCACCACCGCCGACGTGGCGATGCTCGACTTCGTCCGGGCCGCCCGCGGCCGCGGCATCCGCACGGGCCTGATCTCCAATTCGTGGGGTTCTCAGCGGTACGACCGGATCCTGCTGGACGAGCTGTTCGACGGGATCGTGATCTCCGGCGACGTCGGGGTGCGCAAGCCCGACCCGCAGATCTACGTGCTGGGCGCGGCGGCGATCGGGCTGCCGCCGCAGGAGTGCGTCTACGTCGACGACCTGCCGGGCAACCTCAAGCCGGCGCGGGCGCTGGGCATGACGACGGTCCGGCACCGCACCCCGGAGGAGACCCTGGAGATCCTGACGGCGTGCCTGCAGGACGCCCCGGCATGAGCGGGCCGGCTCTCGTGCACCGCCGGGCGCTCCTGCTCGGCGGTGCCGGCGCCCTGCTGCTCTCGGCGTGCGAGTCGGACGGCGCCGGGGCGACCGGAAACCTGAGGATCGCGACCGGCAGCACGGGCGCCGTGTACTACCAGTACGGCAAGGCGATCGCGGACCTCGCGAAGCGGTACCTGCCGGACGTCCACGCCAGCGTCCTCACCACGAACGCGTCGAAGGAGAACGTCGGCGCGATCCTCGCCGGCCAGGCCGAGCTCGGCTTCACCCAGGCCGACACCGCCGGCGAGGGCGACCGGGCCGCGCCGGGGCAGCTCGCCGCGCTCGCCCGCATCTACGACGACTACGTGCACCTCGTCGTCGCCCGGGACAGCCCGATCGAGACCGTCGCGGACCTGCACGGCAGGCAGGTGTCGGTCGGCGCCGCCGGCTCCGGCACCGCGGGCACCGCCGACCACATCCTCGACGTCGCCGGGGCCGGCCTCAAGGCGAGCATCATCCAGCGCCCGCTCAACCTCGACGACTCGGTCAAGGCGCTGCAGGCCCGCCAGATCGACGCGTTCTTCTTCTCCGGCGGGCTGGCCGTCGGCCTGATCCAGCAGCTGGCGGAGAAGTTCCCGATCCGGCTCCTCGCCCTCGACACGTTCGTCCAGCCGCTGCGCAAGGCGTTCGGCAACTACTACGCGGAGCGGGTCGTGCCCGCCTCGGCGTACCACGGCATCAGCCCGACGGTCGCGATCGGCATCGCCAACTATCTCGTCGTGCGGGGGTCGATGCCCGAGCCCCTCGCCTACGGCGTGACGCGGCTGCTCTTCGAGGGCCGCGACGAGCTGGCCAAGGCGCACCAGGCGGCGGCCCGGCTCAACATCCGCTCCGCGATCAGCACCCCGCCGCTGCCGCTGCACCCCGGCGCCGTCCGCTACTACCGCGCTCAGAAGGCCTGAACGGCGACCACCACCACCTGCACCTGCGGGCCGAGGGCACCGTCGAGCGCGGCGCCGAACACGATCTCCGCGTCCGGGTGGGCGCGGCCGGCGATCTCCTCCATCGCGGTGGCGACCTCGTCGTAGGTGACGCCGGCGTCGCCGGACACCGACACCAGCACGGTGCGGGCGCCGTCGACGCGGTCGTCGAGGAGGTGCTCCAGCCCGCCGGCCGCCGCCCGGGCCGCGGACATGACCCGCTGGGCGCCGCCGGCCTGGCCGACCCCGATCAGGGCCGTGCCGCCGCCGGTCAGGGCGGCCCGGACCGTGTCGAAGCCGATGCGGATGATGCCGGGCGTGGTGAGCAGGCCGGCGATGCCGCGGACCGCGGTGTCGAGGACCCGGTCGGCCTCCCGGAACACGTCCATCATGCTGACGCTCCGGTCGCCGAGGCTCAGCAGGCGGTCGTTGGCGATGACGATCAGCGTGTCGCAGTGCTTCCGGAGCTCGGTGATGCCCTCGTCGGCGACGGCCTGCCGCTTGCGGCCCTCGAACGCGAACGGCCGGGTCACCACGCCGACCGTCAGCGCGCCGAGGGAGCGGGCGACGCGGGCGACCACGGGCGCGCCGCCGGAGCCGGTGCCGCCGCCCTCCCCGCACGCCAGGAAGACCAGGTCCGCCCCGGTGAGGACGGCCTTGAGGTCGGCCTCGTGCGCCTCGGCGGCGAGCCGGCCGGTCTCGGGGTCGCCGCGCGAGCCGAGGCCGCGGACCGCCTCGCCGATGTCGACCTTCACGTCGCTGTCGGACATCAGCAGCGCCTGCGCGTCGGTGTTGACGCTGATGTACCGGACGCCGTCGATCCGCTGCGTCTCGATCATCCGGTTCACGGCGTTGATCCCGCCGCCGCCGATGCCGACGACCCTGATGTCGGGCGACGCCTGGACGGCGGCGGGGGCCGGCCTCGGCGCCGGTGCCGCGAACGCGGCGTTGCGGCTCAGCGCGAGCCGGGCCGCGGTGTCCCGGTTGATCTGCTCCGGGCGGGGCAGCCCGCGGGACACCATCGTGTGCAGGACCCGCTCGTAGATGAGGCCGAGGGTCAGCAGCTCCGGGCCGTCCGGCACGCCGGAGCGCAGCAGCGACAGCAGCTCCCCGGTGAACGCGGTGTGCTCCGCGTCGGGCGGCGCGAGCGCGAGATGGTTCGCCGCGGTGGCGGTGAGGATGTAGACGCCCTCGATGCCGGTCAGGCCGACGATGCTCTCCCCCGACATCGCCGGGATCGCCCGGCCGGAGAAGCAGCAGTCGAGCACGACGACCCGGTTCGCGGCCGGGAACCGGCCCCGGTCCATGACGACGGTGCGCAGGTCGTCGTAGCGCAGCGTGCGGAACGGCAGCCGGTCGACGTCGGTGGTGCCGATGGCCAGGTACAGCTCCCCGGTCCGCGGGCCCGGCAGGCCGTGCCCGGCGACGTAGACGATGAGGGTGTCCTCGGCCTCGACGGCGCTGTTCCACAGCTGGTCGAGGACGGACGTGTCGTCGGCGGGGTCCTGGATGACCACGCAGTGCTCCGGCGGCAGCCCGCCGAGGTCGGGGTCGGTGAGGACGCGGCGCATCGCGTCGAGGTTGTTGGCGACGGCGGGCAGGTCGGGCAGCGCCGCGGAGGCGTACGTGCCGGTGCCGATCAGCACCGCCCGGGACCGCGCCGGGTCGGGGAGCCGCACCCCGTCAGCCCTGACCGGCCGGCTGGGCCCCGGGCTGGGCTCCGGACTGGGCTCCAGGCTGGGCTCCGGGCTGGGCTCCGGGCTCGATCGCGGGCTGGTTCAGGACCTCGCGGAGGAACGCCTGCGGGTCGGCGACCCGTTTCGCGTCGAGGGTGATCTCCCGGCCGTCGGGGGTCTTCACGGTGACCGCGATGTCGGCGCGCCGCTGGGTCAGCCACACGCCGACGGACTTCGCGAGCGCCACCCACAGCGCGCCCGCCCCGGCGACGGTCGCGGCGGCCTGCACCACCAGCGCGGTCGTGCCGCCCATGGTGCCCTCGGGCGGCGGCTCCTGGGCGAGCCGCAGCCGGCCGCGCAGCTCGGGCTCCTCCCGCAGCCACCGCCACAGCTCCTCGGTGTCCGCCGTGCTGTCGCCGACCACGATGCGTGTCTCAGGGTTCACGGAGCAACGATGTCACAGCGCTCGATGCATCGGGTGTCCGCGCCGGTCCGCCGATCCGCCAGTTCTTCCGCACCGCCCGGCGGTTGCCGCCGGCCCGGGCCGTCGCCGCCACCGGGGTCAGCGGCTCGGGTCAGGGGCTCGGGTCAGGGGCTCGGGAACCACAGGCGCGCGTGCAGGCCGCTCGGCTCGTTGGCGAGCAGGTCCAGGCGGCCCGACGACGCCTCGACGAGGACCGCGACGATCGGCAGGCCGAGGCCGCTGCCGTCGACGTTCTGCGTGCCGGGCGCCCGCCAGAACCGTTCGGTGGCCAGCTCGCGCTGCTGCTCGGTGAGGCCCGGCCCGGTGTCGATCACGTGCACGGCGACGCCGCCCTTGTCGGCGGTGGGGCGGACCGTGACGGTGCTGCCCTCGGCCGAGAACTTGACGGCGTTGTCGATCAGCGCGTCCAGGGCCTGGTCCAGCGCGGTCGTCAGCGCGCGGGCCTTCAGGGCGTGCGGCGGCCGGACGTAGCGCAGCGTGATCTGCTTCTTCGCGGCGACGGGCTGCCACGCGACGACCCGCGCCCACGCGACCTCACCGGCGTCGATGTCGGCGAGCTCGAACCGGCCCCGCTCGGCGCGGGCGAGCGCGAGGAGGCTGTCGAGCACCTCGCCGAGGCGTTCGACCTCCTCGACGGCGAGCCGGTGGCCCTCGACGGCCTGCGGGTCGGTGAGGTCGGCGCCGAGGTCCTCGACCCGCAGCCGCACCGCGGTGAGCGGGTTGCGCAGCTGGTGGCTGGCGTGGGAGACGAACGCCCGCTGCCGCTCCAGGGAGTCGGCGACGGTCGCGGCCATCTCGTTGAACGCGGTGCCGAGGCGGCGCAGCTCCGGCGGGCCGTCGGCGGCGGGCACGCGGGCGGCGTAGTCACCGGCGGCGAGCTCGTGGGCGGCGGCGTCGAGCTCGGCGACCGGGCGCAGCGTCCACCGGGCCAGGGACCAGGCGGCGACGATGCCGGCGAACAGCACGACGAGCCCGCCGCCGGCCAGGATGCTCCAGGTGGTGCGGACGCCGGTGACGCGCCCGCCGACGGGCGAGACGGTGACGACGGCGCCGATGACCTCGCCGCCGCGACCGACCGGGACCGCGACCACGAAGGGTGCCGTCCGCCACGGCCAGATCGTGCCGTCGTCGCTGGCCTCGCGGCCTTCGAGGGCGCGGTGGGCCTGCCGCAGCACCGCCTTGTCGGCGAGGTCGACCAGGTTGGCACCGGGGCGGGACGACACGATGTTGACCGCGTCCTGGTTGAGCACGATCGCGGCGATGCCGTACACCGCGTCGTAGCGGGCCAGCTCGGCGGCGAGCTCGTCGGTCTCGCGGGGGGCCCGCAGCGCCGGCTCGGCGATCGTGGCGAAGCGGCTGGCGTCGGCGAGCCGGTCGGCGACGACCTGCTGGGTGTCGCGGCTCGCGATGCTGAGCGCGAACGGCACCTCGAGGGCGATGAGCACCAGCAGGAGCAGCAGCACGTACGTGGCGACGAGGCGGACCCGCACGGTCAGAGTCCCGGCACGAGGCGGTAACCGACGCCGCGGACGGTCTGCACCAGGCCGGGCACGTCGAGCTTCGCCCGCAGCGAGCCGACGTGCACGTCCAGGGTGTGCCGGCCGACGAAGCTGGTCTGCCACACGGCGAGGATCAGCCGGTCGTACGTGACGACGACGCCCGGCGTGCGGACGAGCACGGCGAGGATCTCGAACTCCTTGCGGGTGAGCGCGACGTCCCGGCCGGCGACGGTGACCTGCCGGGCGGCCACGTCGACCCGGACCGGGCCGGCCGCGAGGACCTCGACGGCGCTCTGCTGCGCCCGGGTCGCGCGCCGCAGCACGGCCTCGATGCGCGCGTTGAGCTCCGCCATCGAGTAGGGCTTCACGACGTAGTCGTCGGCGCCGGTCTGCAGCCCGATGACCCGGTCGCGCTCCTCGCCGCGGGCGGTGACGGCGATGATCGCGACCGACTCGTCCTTGCGGCGCAGGGTGCGACACACCTCGATGCCGTCGCCGTCGGGCAGATTGAGGTCGAGCAGCACCAGGTCGAACGGCTCGCCCGCGAACGTGTCGAGGGCCGTCTGCGCGGTCGGGCAGTGCGCGACGTCGTGCCCGCGCCGGCGCAGGGCGGTGGCCAGCGCGGCCGCCACCCGGGCGTCATCTTCGACCAGCATCACTCGCATCGTGCGCCATGGTATTCGCAAGGGCAACAGCGCGTGTGCTCAGATGAGGGTCCGCAGCGCCTTCCGGTTGAGTTTGCCGACGCTGGTCAGCGGGATCTGGTCCAGGACGCGGATCTCCCGTGGCCGTTTCGTCGGGGCGAGGTGCTCGCGGGCGTAGGCGTCGAGCTCGTCGGCGCTCGCCGCGCCGGGAGCCGTCAGCGACACGAACGCGACCACCTCCTCGCCGAGCCGCTCGTCGGGCCGGCCGACCACGGCGGCCATCGCGACGGCGGGGTGGGCGGTCAGCGCGTCCTCGACGTCACGCGGGTACACGTTGAACCCGCCCCGGATGATGAGGTCCTTCTTGCGGTCGATGATGCTGAGGTACCCGTCGCCGTCGATCGCGCCGATGTCGCCGGTCGCGAACCACCCGCCCGTCACGCCGCTGTCCGGCGCGCCCCAGTAGCCACGCATCACGTTCGGGCCGCGGACGAGGATCTCGCCGTCGTCGCCGAGCCGGACCTCGATGCCTTCGAGGGGCTTGCCGACCGTGCCGCGGCGGGGCGCGTCCAGGGGGCTGCCGCTGACGATCCCGCCGGTCTCGGTGCAGCCGTACCCTTCGAGGACCCGCGCGGACGGCACCAGCCGCTCGAACGCCTCGGCCGCGGCGGGCGGCAGCGGGGCGGCGCCGGAGAACACGAACCGCAGCGCGCTCAGGTCGTGCTCCGCCAGGGGCTGGCCGAGCAGCATGACGATCATCGACGGGACGACGGCGGCGGTCTGCGCCCGCTGCTGCGCGGCGAGCCGCAGCCAGCCGGCCGGCTCGAACCACCGTTGCAGCACGGCGACCGGCGGCTCCGCGGCCTGCATCGCGCCGACGGTGACCATCAGGCCGTAGGAGTGCGACAGCGGCAGCGCGGTGATGCCGGTGTTGAGACCGGGCGTGTGGGCCGCCTCCCGCGAGACCCGTCCCGCGTGCGCCAGGTTGGCGTGACTGAGCGCGACACCCTTGCTCCGTCCGGTGGTGCCGCCGGTGTACAGCAGAGCCGCGAGCTCACCGGGGTCCCGGTCCACGACCGGGATCGGGTCGGCCGCCAGCAGCGCGTCGAAGGACGGGGTGCCGACGACGATCGCGGGCACGCCGAGCTCGCGGCACAGGTCGCCGAACTTGGGCACCAGCTCCGGCGAGGTGACGACGGCGACGGCGCCCGAGTCGCGCAGCACGTGGCGGAGCTCGTCGGCGGTGACGAGGAAGACCACCGGTGTGACCACCGCGCCGGCGCGCCACACCGCCTCGTACACCTGCGAGACCTCGGGACAGTTGGCCATGACGACGGCCACCCGGTCGCCGGGGCGCACCCCGGCCGCGCGCAGCCCTCCGGCGATGCGGGTCGCGCGCTCGTGCCCCTCCCCCGACGTGTGCCAGGCGCCCTCGAAGCAGAGTGCCGGGTAGTCGCCGTGCCGGTCGAGGGACGCCTCCGCGAGGCGGGCGAGGTTGGGCATCGACGACCTCCAGTCGCAATGTTTCTACACTGACTATGCCGATACCTGGGTACTGTCAAGCCTTCGAAAGGAATGCATCATGACGGACCGTCCGATCACCGCCGGCGAGCGGTTCGCCGACGTCGGCGACTGGGGCTCCAGCCGGGGCGTCAACGGAAGCGCGGGCCCCAACCTGTGGCGGACGCTGGGCTTCCGGCGCACCGGCTGGGAGCCCGGCGGCTCGACCGTGGAGTGGGACGCGACCGTCGACTACGGCTTCACCACCCCCGGCGGCCCGGTGATCCAGGGCGGCCTGGTGACCGCGATCCTCGACTCGGCGATGGGCGGCGCCTGCTTCACCACGCTGGACCGCGACGAGCTGTTCCTGACCGCGGACCTGCGGGTCGAGTTCTTCCGGCCGACCCGGCCCGGGACACTGCGCGCCGTGGGCACCGTCCTGCGCCGGACCAGGAAGGTCGTGTTCTGCGCCGCGGAGCTGTACGACGCCGGCGGCACCACCCTCGCGGCCAGCCGCTGCACGCAGGTCCTCATGGCGGTCTGACCTTTTCGGCCCGGTTTCGCAGCGTCAAGTTTCGCTCAAGGAACGACGTGCGCGATTCCGCCGGTACGGTCCGAACCGCCACGGTGAACGGGTGGACATCGTGTCAACCGGCGAGCGCTACAGGGCCTCGACCGTCGCCGCGTTCGAGGCGGCCGTGCTGGTGCGATGTGCAGGGGTGTGTGGCAGAGGAGGACGAGCCCGGGCGCTGGGGGGTGCCCGGGTCCGTTCCGCGTTCACACACATGCCAGCGGGGGTGCTCGCCGAGTTCAACCGTTCCGTCGCCGCGGACCGGCTGGTCGAGCTGCTCGGGGCGGCCGGCCACTCGGCGAGCGTGCACCGCTACACCGCCGGCACCCGCCACCGCTACGAGATCTTCCGCGTGTTCTGCGACGCCGTATCCGGCACCGCCGGCTTCCTCGACCGCGCCTGGCAGCAGGGGTACGCGGACCTGTGCGGCGCGCCCGAGCTGCCCCGGTCGGCCCGCCAGATCCGCCACGGCCGCCAGCTCGCCGAGTCGGCGTGGCGGGGCGTGCTGATGGTGTCGGGGCCGTCCCGGTCCGGCTCCCCCGGCCTGCGGGTCCCCGACCTGGAGACCGCCACGGTCCTGATCCGCGCCGGCCGGATGATGAGCCTGCCGGTCCGCATGAGCACCCGCCCCGGCGGCCAGCTGCTGCTGGTCATGCCGCAGGAGGTCGCGGCCTAGCCGCGCTCGCGCGGCGCGCCGCCACCGGTCGTGCCGCCGCCGGTCGCACCCACTGCCGGTCGTGCCACTGCCGGTCGTGCCGCCGGTTGTCATGTCGCAGGAGGCGGAGGCCTGGCCGCTGTCCTAACCCTGCTCCTGAAGCCGCTCGAACTTGCGCTCCAGGCCGTCCACCAGCGCCTCCAGGCCCAGTTCGAACGCGCTGTCGTCGACGTGGGTGTGCCGCTCCGCCAGGCGATGGGCGTCGCGCAGGTGCGGGTAGTCCCTCGCGTACAGGTCCGGGTCGTCGACGAAGCCGAGCGCGAACGAGCCCAGCGCCGAACCGGCGACGAAGAACCGCATGGTCGCGCCGATCCGGGTCGCGTGCCCCGGCGACCACCCGGCGTCCACGAGCGCGCCGTAGACCGCGTCCGCCAGGCGCAGCGACGCGGGCCGGCGGGCCGGGCCGCGCGCCAGGAACGGCACCACGTTGGGGTGCGCGCGGAACGCCGCCCGGTAGGCCCGCGCCCACGCCTTCAGCGCCTCCGGCCACGGGTCGCGGCCGAGCATGGACAGGTCGACGCCGGCGACGATGGCGTCGCCGATCGCGTCGACGATCTGCTCCTTCGTGGCGAAGTGGTTGTACAGCGACGGCGCCTGGACGCCCAGCTCGCGGGCCAGCCGCCGGGTGGACAGCGCGTCGAGCCCGTCGGCGTCGACGATCGCGGTGGCGACCTCGACGATGCGGTCGCGGCTGAGGAGTGGCGTTCTGGGGCGGACCATGGCTACGATCTTAGAAACTAACGGCGTTAGTTAACGGACCGGGTTTCTTGGAGCTTGCATGGACTTCACGCTCAACGACGATCAGCGCGCGATCCGCCAGGTCACCGCCGACTTCGTCAGCCGCGAGATCACCCCGCACGCCGCCGCCTGGGACCGCGCCGAGCACGTCGACCTCGCGATCGTCAAGAAGCTCGCCGACCTGGGGATCTTCGGCATCACGATCCCCGAGGAGCACGGCGGCAGCGGTGGCGACCACACCACGTACTGCCTGGTCCTGGAGGAGCTCGGCAAGGGCGACTCGTCGGTGCGCGGCATCGTGTCGGTGTCTCTCGGCCTGGTCGCCAAGAGCATCAACGGCTACGGCACACCCGAACAGAAGGCCGCCTGGTTGCCGCGGCTGTGCGCCGGCGACGCCCTGGGCTGCTTCGCGCTGACCGAGCCCGACACGGGCTCCGACGCGGGCGCGCTGTCCACCCGGGCGACCCGGGTCGACGGGGGCTGGCGGCTGGACGGCGCGAAGATGTTCATCACCAACGGCACCTGGGCGCAGGTCGCGCTGGTCTTCGCCCGCACCGGCGGACCGGGCCCGAAAGGGGTGTCGGCCTTCCTGGTGCCGACGGACACGCCGGGCCTGCGGATCGAGGAGATCCACGGCAAGCTCGGCCTGCGCGGGCAGGCGACCGCGGCGCTGACCTTCGAGGGCGTCACGGTCGGCGAGGACGCGCTGCTCGGCGAGCTGGGCCAGGGTTTCAAGATCGCGATGTCGGCCCTGGCGAAAGGCCGGATGTCCCTGGCGGCCGGCTGCGTCGGCATCATCCAGGGCTGCCTCGACGCCGCCGTCGGCTACGCGAAGCAGCGTTCCCAGTTCGGGCGGCCGATCGCCTCGTTTCAGCTGGTGCAGCAGCTCATCGCCGACATCTCCGTCGAGGCCGACGCGGCGCGGCTGCTGACCTGGCGGGTCGCCGACCTGATCGACCGGGGGCTGCCCTTCGCCACCGAGTCGTCCACCGCGAAGCTGTACGCCTCCGAGGCCGCCGTCCGCTCGGCGAACGCAGCGCTGCAGGTCTTCGGCGGTTACGGGTACATCGACGAATACCCCGTCGGCAAGTACCTGCGCGACGCACGGGTCACTACCGTGTACGAGGGGACGAGCCAGATCCAGAAACTCATCATCGGTCGCGCCCTCACCGGCGTGAACGCGTTCGTCTAGGGGGCCGGCATGAGCGGGCAGCGGAGCGGCTCGGGCCGCTCATCAGCATGGCAGGTTCGGCTCAGGCCGACGCCTGGAGCGCAGCGGAAGGTGGCGGCATGAGCGGGCAGCGGAGCGGCTCGGGCCGCTCATCAGCATGGCAGGTTCGGCTCAGGCCGACGCCTGCAGCGCAGCGGAAGGTGGCGGCATGAGCA